>NZ_PNDK01000004.1:0-211537 GCF_005887265.1 Pseudoalteromonas sp. S1608 | reverse complement strand
TTCACTTTGCATTGGGAAAGTTCCCGAATTCGGATCTTCTTGACCGTGGATCATTAACATAGGTTCGTTAATCTTCTCAGCATGGAAAAACGGCGACATGTTTGCGTACACACTTTGTGCTTGCCAAAAATCACGTTCTTCACCTTGAAAACCAAACGGCGTTAATGTGCGGTTATACGCACCACTTCGGGCAATACCAGCCTTAAATAAGTCGCTATGCGCTAATAAGTTAGCCACCATGAATGCACCGTAAGAGTGCCCTGCAATGGCGATATTATCTTTATCAGCAATACCCTTTTCAACCAGTACATCTACCGCTGCTTTGGCGCTAGAAACCAGCTGTTTTCTAAAGTGATCATTTGGCTCACTGCCATCAACACCTACAATCGGCATTTTAGGATCGTCAAATACCGCAATTCCTTTAGCTAAATAAGGCATTGGGCCCCAGTAACCTATGTAGGTAAATTCGTATTCTGATTCGCGTACTTGTGAAGCAACCGCTTTATCTTTATATTCAAGTGGATATGCCCACATCAGAACAGGTAAAGGCCCTTGTGTTTTGTCATACCCTGGCGGTAAATAAAGCGTACCTGAAAGCTCAACACCGTCATCGCGGGTATAACGTAATTGCTCTTTAGTCACCCCTTTAAATGCTGGATACGGATGCTCAAATTGGGTCAGTTGCGTTAAGCTATCTTTATCTAAATCGCGAATAAAAAAGTTAGGCTGCTGCGTTTTAGACTCACGAATAGTGATAATACGCTTACCTTCATCGTCTAATAAAGCTCGCACTCGCTCGTAGTAAGGTGCAGCCGATTGCCATACTCGCTTAGTGCTATTTGTTTTTACATCATATTGATCTAAAAATGGAATATTTCCTTGCTCAGATGCACCGTTTCCACGAAGGTAAATGTAACGTCCGCCTACGACTTTTATAACACGCGTGCCTAAGTCGTTTCGTTCATATATGGCACTACCTGGATCTTTATAGGCATCATTGTAGCTTCGCTCTGAAAATAACACGCGGTTACTATCAGCATTACGTGGTTGAATTACATAAGTGCGCACTTGTCGGTCACTAAAGCGCCAATCACTTAGCATGGCAATGTTGTCATTACCCCATTGTATGCCTGCAAAACGACGCTCTACTTTGGCAAATAATTTAGGGTCGCGTTTAAATGGTGCTCGTAAACTATAAAGGTAATCATGATGCTCAACCTCAGTTTTCATATCGCCGCCATCTTGCGCTTCGGCCCAAATAACCTCCGCACCCTGATCGGCTCGCCACTCAAAATCACGACGACCAGTGCGAACACTGTCATACCCTTGTGGGATGTTGTCGGCAAGGGGTTGCTTTGCCAGCTCGACTAATGCATATCCACGCATTCCCCATATTTGCCATGTAGTTGCAAAACGGCTGTAAGGGACTTGATACGAAAATGGCTCGTCGATGGTCGCGACTAAAATATTGGTTGAATCAGGCGAAATTGAAAACGATTTAAATAAGCCAGCACGGCCAATTGGCTGTGCTTTACCATCAAGCGTGATATACGCTAATTGACCTTGACCATAAAATTTAAATTGTGCTTCATCAAATGGGCTGGTTAATAAGTTTTGATAAGTACGCGCTGGGGCTTTTTCACCGCTACTTTGTTGAATAACTGGTACTGTGCTTTGGGTATCATTGGTTAATCTGGGTTTGTCTAAGTTAACCGCTAAATTAGCCACAATCGCTGTGCTATCGGGTAACCACTGATAAGGTGTAGCGGTTAATACTGAATTAAGTGCAAACTCATTTAACTGCTTTGCTTGCTTGGCTTTAACGCTATAAACCCAAAGCCGTGCGTTATCCGGTTGTTCAACAATAAACGCTAAATACTCGCTATTTGCTGACCAGCGAGGAGAGCGAATGATCCCCTGCGGCAAATTATTTACGTTAACCACAGTACCACTTTCTACATGCTTAAGTTCTAAAGCACTGTATTTGGCACTTACCCGTGAGCGTGAAAAATTAGCTGGGTTGAGCTTGATCCCCGCAAGCTTAAATTCTTCTTTTGCCAGCTCATCAAGCGACACAACACGCTTGCGTTCAAACAAAGCCAGCCACTGTCCATCACTTGATAAAGAACTAGTTGGTGCTAACTTAGCATCTACGAGCGTAGCAAGCGCTGGTGAAGGGGTTTGATATCCTTGCTCTGCATAACTTGCAGGCAATAAAACAATGCAGCCTACCAAGGCAATTAACAGCCTAAAAGCATTCATGTTTTCATCCTTTTTATTGTTAAATATTACCGGATATATAAACACGTTTTGCACCATTCATAAAGTGTTAAGCTAAGTAATGACTTAAGTAGCCTGAATACGCTAAAATACACGCCTATTTACTCAACGCTAAAATTGGTTGTTTATGTCCATTAATTTGCAGCATTTTAGTTTTTCGAAATCATACTCTGCTTTTTAAATACCGTTACAGCTTTTAAAAATATACCACTGTGTTTGAGTCTGTTTTTCCATCAAATAATTAGAGAATCTAGCCAATGAAAAAAGTGCTGGTAATTGGCTATGTATGGCCAGAGCCCAATTCATCTGCTGCAGGTACGCACATGATGTCGTTACTAAATGCGTTTAGGGCGCAAAACTGGGATGTTGAGTTCGCCACGCCCGCACTGCCTACCGAACACATGGTTGACCTTGCCGACTTTGGTATAACCAGCCAAAGCATCGCTCTTAACTGCGATAGTTTTGATGACTATGTTAAAGCTTACAACCCCGATTTAGTGATGTTCGATCGTTTTATGATGGAAGAGCAATTTGGTTGGCGCGTAGATAAGCATTGTCCTAATGCACTTAAAATTTTGGATACCGAAGATTTACAGTGTCTGCGTAATGCACGCCACGAAGCGCATAAAGGTGAGCGCGAATTCAACCACAGCGATTTACTATCAGACATAGCTAAACGTGAAATAGCCGCTATTTTACGCTGCGATCTCAGCTTAATTATCTCAAGCTATGAGATGGAACTACTCAATGAAGTGTTTAAAGTTGAGCCTAGCGTGTTACATCACTTACCATTTATGGTTGATTTAAGTGCCTTACCTGAGCAAACTAAATCGTATGAACAACGCCAACACTTTATGACCATTGGCAATTTTAGGCATGCCCCAAACTGGGATGCGGTACTCTATTTACAAAAAATTTGGCCGCTTATCCGCAAACAACTACCGCAGGCAGAATTGCATATTTATGGGTCTTACCCACCACCAAAAGCCACCGCACTTAATAATCCTAAAACCGGCTTTTTAATTAAAGGCTGGGCCGATGATGCGTATGAAGTAATGCAAAGTGCGCGGATTTGCTTAGCTCCTTTGCGTTTTGGGGCAGGTATTAAAGGTAAACTTTTAGAAGCCATGATCATGCAAACCCCAAGCATCACCACGCCTATTGGCAGCGAAGGTATGCACAGCACGTTGCCGTGGCCAGGTGTGGTAACAGCAGATGTGCAAGCTTTTGCAGATGCCGCAGTCTCTTTATACAACAACGAGGCTAAATTTAGTGAAGCACAAGCCGCTGGCGGCCTTCTGCTTAATACTCTGTATGACAAAGTACAGTTAAGTGCTCAATTAATTGAAAAAATCGACTCAATAAGCAGTAATTTAGATGCTCACCGGATGAAAAATTTCACGGGTCAAATGCTCAAACACCATACCATGCGCAGCACACAATATATGTCGCAGTGGATAGCAGAAAAAAATAAAAAATAACATTAAAAATCACTAGACAGGCGGCGATTTGTGTTTAAAATCGCCGCAAATAAACTTGGGTAATTTTAGCATTATTGCCTATATTTTTAGCTTAGTTATTTAATAGTTGGTTCAAAACAAATTTGAAAACCGCAACGTTTACTGAAAAACGCAAATTTATCGTTAAATTGGGCAAGATGCTCCATAAATACGGTACACCTGCCTATCGCTTAGAAGCCCACTTAATGGAAGTGGCGACTTATTTAGATCTTAAATCATCGTTTGTTATGTCGCCCACGTCGGTTACCTTTGTTATTTGGACCGATGGCCATGAAGATGAATATACCCATGTTGCCCGCGTTGACCCGGGCGATCACGATTTAGGTTCACTTGCCGATACCGATGACCTAGTTAATAAAATGCTTAATGGTGAGCTCACGTTGCAAGAGGTTGATCAGCAACTTGATATTATTTTTGATGCCCCAAATCCTTATAACAGAGTGCTGACAGGCGTTGCCTTTGCCACCTCTGGCGGCGCATTTGCAATGCTTATGGGCACCAGTTGGAATGATGTTCTGTGGTCTGGATTATTAACCTTTATTGTATACTTATTTGTACTTTGGTCGGCCCGTTCGAAACGTGTGGCTCACATGCTTGAGCCATTAGTGGCAATAGTGTCGGCTATTCTTGCTTGTGCTATTAGCGTTCATTTAGATGCACACATCAACATTCGATTAATTGTGCTTTCTGCCATTATTGTGTTTATACCCGGTTTAGCCCTTGCACTTGGCCTTGCTGAACTCGCAGCCAGACATTTAGTATCGGGCACAGCTCGCGTTATGGACTCGTTTATGTTGCTGTTTAAGCTTTATTTTGGGGCTTTTATTGGTCTTGCTATTGGCTTTGCGGTCTTTGGGCAAGCCGATTTCGTTCAACCAGAGCCGTTACCAAAGTGGACTGCATGGCTCGCTATTTTACTTTTATGTAGTAGCTTAATCGTTATTTTTAGAACTAAGCTTAAACATGCAATCTGGTCTATTGCCTCAGGCTTTATAGCTTATGGCACCAGTATTGGGCCTGCTATATATTTAGATTTAAATTACACGTTAGGCACCTTTATTGGTGCATTTTCAGTCGGTGTATTTAGCAACTTATTTAACCGTGTTGCCAATGCTCCGGCCTCTATTGTAGCTATGCAGGGATTAATTGTATTAGTGCCTGGGAGCAAAACGTATATTGGTTTAAACTCACTAATTGAAGGCCAAGACTTTGTTTATGCAGATCATATTGGTCAGCAAACGTTTTTAATTTTCATGTCGCTCGTGGCCGGGCTTATTTTTGCAAACGTAGCGCTTCCTCCTAAAAAGAGTTTGTAAGCTTAAAGCCCGTTAACTTTAAAGTAGCGGGCTCTAGTGTGCTATTCGCTGTGCGGTATTGTTAAAACAATTTTGCCCACGTGCAGCTTTTGCGAAAACACTTGTTGCGCTGTTACTATTTCACTTAATGGCAATGTTTGCGCCACTATCGGCTTAATTTTTTCCTGCTCAATAAAGTTTACCAAGCTTTTAAATACACCTGGTTCTATAACTGTGCAGCCAAAGAATGTTAAATCTTTTAGATACAATGTACGAATATCAAGCTCAACTAACGCTCCTCCAATTGCCCCCGACACCGCGTAACGCCCTTTTGGCTTTAAAACCTCTAATAACTTTGGCCATTGCTCCCCTGCTACTAAATCGATAACTACATCAACACTGCTTTTACCCAAGGTTTTAATTAAATCGTCTTCACGAGATAAAACTTTGTCAGCACCTAAATCTTTTAACTGCTGCGCCTTACTTTCACTAGTGATTGCAATAACATTAGCACCGCGCGCTTTTGCTAACTGCACAGCAGCAGAGCCAACACCACCGGAAGCTCCAGTAATTAATACAGTTTGCCCTTGTTGCGGGTTAGAGCGGTACAACATATTTTCAGCAGTTGAGTATGAGCACGGAAACGACGCAAGCTCTTCATCGCTATAGCTGCTATTAATTTTATATGCATGCAAAGAATCAACTACAGTATATTGTGCAAAACCACCGTCGCACTCTGAACCAAAATACCACGGTGTTTTCAATGATTCACCGTTAGCTTTTAGCAAACATGGTTCAACTAAAATACGCTCGCCAATTCGGTTTTTATCAACACTTTCACCAACGGCTATAATCACACCACATACATCAGCACCTTGAATGCGGGGAAATACTAATGCATTACCAGACCAGCTAGCATCATCGCTTTCATCACCTTTTTTTGAGTACCAAGCTAAACGTGTGTTTAAGTCAGTGTTATTTACTCCCGCCGCCATGACTTTTATTAATACGTCGGTACTTGCAAGACTAGGTACAGCTATATCGGTTGCATATTTTAGCGCATCAAAATCGCCATGGGCTGTGAGCTGCACGCCATGCATTGTAGTGGGTAGGTTTGCCATTATTTGCTCCTTTAAATTAATTTTAAGATACTTTGTTTTGCGGCTAGTACTGCCTCATCACCTATTACCGGCCATGCGCTCGACACTCCTTCATGCAATAAGAATAAACTACTCGCTATTGATGCATTTAAGCTTTGCTCACCTAACAATTGCTTAACCTCATTTTTATGATTTTGCACTGCGCTGCTAATTACTTCGTCTTCAGGAAATGCTGACAATGCATTAATTGATAAACAGCCATTAGGTGCATACTGCTGCATCCATAATTTAAGCTGATCAAACATATGTAAAACCGCATGTACACCTTCACCGGGTGAGTCCTTTAGTAAAAAATGTAGATAACGAGTATGACGATACTCAAGTGCAGCAATAATCATTGCTTGCTTTGAAGGATAATATTTATAAAGGGTACGTAAGCTGACACCACTGAGCTTTTGCAGCTTTGCTACGCTTGGTTCGGCAAAACCATGCTGGCTAAAGGCAACCTCTAACGCTGCAGCTATTTCTTGTTTAAGCATATTTTTATACCAATGTAGAATGAACACTCTACATAAATAGTAGAGCGTTCACTCTACCATGTCAATATATCAGTTACAGTCCAAAGGTAAAAACACTGAGTAACTGGCAAATACTGAGCCTATACAGTTCATATCTCTGCGTTTTTTGTTAGATCATCGCATTTTTTAGTATATTGAGAACACCTTGCTATAATGGCTGAAATCTAATAAAGCAAAGGAAATAACAATGCTAAAATCTAGCTTAGCGATAGCAATTGGGCTTTCAAGCTCACTTGCATTTGCGCAATCAGCAATTACTGTTGAGGACATTCCAAAAGTAAAATCGGTAATACAAACAACCGTTAGCCCCGATGGCGACAGTGTTGCATTTACCCGTTCGTTACCTCGCACGCTTTACGTTGATGAAAATGGTAGTAATTACAGTGAGCTTTACGTTGTTGACGATAAAGGTGTTGAACGCCCTTTTATTACCGGTTCAGTTAATATTAAAAGCCTACAATGGTCAAACGACAGCAAAACAATTTACTTTTTAGCGAAATTAAAAGACGACAAATATACTTCGCTTTACCAAATACCTGTTGATGGCGGCCAAGCACAAGCGGTTATGTCATTAAAAGACACATCTATTTCAAGCTATCAGTTAAGCCCTGATAACAAGCAAGTCGCTATTTTAGCAATGCCAGCTGCTGATAAGTCAGAAAAAGAACTTAAAAAACTTGGCTTTAAAGCAGAAGTGTACGAGCAAGGCCTTAAAAACAAGCAGCTTTTTATTGTAGATTTAGCTAAAGCCGACAAGCCACTTACTCCAACCGCACTCAATGTTGATAACTATGTGAGTGATGTTAATTGGGCTGCGAATGGTGAAAAGCTTCTGGTTAAAACTCAACCTACTGCACTAATTGATGATAAATACACAAAATCGATGTGGCACTTGTTTGATATTGCCAGCAACAAAGTCACCTTATCGTTTAAAACTGAAGGAAAGCTAGGCGATGCCGAGCTTTCGCATGACGGTAAATACATTGCTATTTTAGGTGCTGAAGATAAGCACGACCCTGCAACTGGCCGCTTATTTATTGCCGATACTAAAACCGCCGAAATCACTGAATGGTTACCTAACTTTATGGGCCACGTTGTTGACTTTGAATGGTCGCATAAACGTAACACGCTTAACTTTATTGCCAATGTGGGCACCGAAAGTTTTGTTGCGAGCATTAAAACCGACTCTAACAAATACAAGAAGCTAGTAAAAGAGGGCAAATTTATTGCCTCACAGCTAAGTGTTTCTGATTCAGATAAAACCCTAGCACTTCGTGGTAACACGGCAAAACACCCTAACGAAGTCTTTATTGTGCGCAGTAACAAGGCAAAGCGTTTAACTGATTCAAACAGCTGGTTAAACGACAAACGCTTTGCTAAACAAGAAACAATTACGCTTAAAGCGCGTGACGGTGTAGAACTTGATGGTGTACTAGTTTACCCACTCGATTATGAAAAAGGCACACGCTACCCACTAATTATGTCGGTACATGGAGGCCCTGAAAGTCATGATAAAAACGGCTGGGTAACTAACTACTCGCGTCCTGGTCAAATGGGCGCTGCACGTGGTTACGCGGTATTTTACCCTAATTACCGTGGCTCAACAGGTAAAGGCGTAGATTACTCTAAACTAGGTCAAAACGATTACGCAGGTAAAGAGTTTGACGACTTAGTTGATTTTAAAAATCACCTTGTTGATATGGGATTAGTTGATACTAAACGTGTGGGTATTACCGGTGGCTCTTACGGCGGTTATGCATCAGCGTGGGGCGCAACAAAGCTAACCGAGCACTTTGCTGCCAGTGTTATGTTTGTGGGTGTCACTAATCAGCTATCTAAATTTGGTACTACTGATATTTCAAACGAAATGAACCTAGTTCATGCGCGTTCATACCCATGGGATAAATGGCAATGGTACCTAGAGCGCAGCCCAATTTACTGGGCGGGTCAATCTGAAACGCCACTGCTTATTATGCATGGTAAAGACGATCCTCGCGTTCACCCTGCACAATCTATGGAACTTTACCGTTACATGAAAGTGCAAGGTAAAGATGTTCGCCTTGTTTACTACCCAGGCGAAGGCCATGGTAACCGTAAAGTAGCGGCACAGTACGATTACAGCTTGCGTTTAATGCGTTGGATGGACAACTACTTAATGGAAGGCAAAAAAGACATGCCTGCATTTGAAATTGACCATGCCGCTAAATTAAAAGCAGTGAAAGACGCTAACAAATAAGTATTAGCTTAATACCAAAGGCCAACATAAATATGTTGGCCTTTTTGTTTGTAATGTCAGGCATGCTTAGTGGCAAAGCGCTGCTTATGTTACACTCTGACTAATTATTCTGATAACTGCTAATCACACTATTGCCATGTCAAACCCTGCTAGCTGCTTTACTACTTTTAATGAAAATATAGATAACCTTGCACTGCCTGAGCAGTTTACATTTCCCTTTTATTATAAACCTCATCCACTGGCTGTGGCTGCTGCAAAACAATTACAACTACAGTTAAAAAAGCTAGATAAAGCTATTTTAGATACAGATGATATTGATGCCGGTAAAATGTTTGGCGTATTGGTCGTTCAAGATAAGTCGCAACAGCTAGGCTTTATTAGCGCCTACTCTGGGCAAATAGCGGGGATAGATGAGCAATTGTATTTTGCGCCAAATGTGGCACTTAAACATATTGACGATGCAGAATTTAGTCAGCAAAGCCAAGTGATTAACGACATTAATGCGCAAATTACAGCCTTGCAAAACAGTGATAATTATCAACAAATTGAGCAACAGTTAGTGACTGCTCGCCAACACTATGAGCAACAACTTATCGCCAAGCAGCAAGCGATGCAAGTAACTCGAAAACAGCGAAAACAGCAACGGCAAGCCGCCGGCGAACAACTCAATAATGATGAGTTTGAAAAACTGAAGAACCAATTAGCTGGGCAGAGCATTGTTGAGAAAAAACAACTACAAGCATTAAAGCAACAGTGGCAAACACGCATTGCAGCGCTTGAACAGGCACAACTAAAAATAGATGATGAAATTAACGGATTAAAAAAACGCCGTAAAGTACTCTCTAAAAATTTACAAAAAAAGCTATTCGCTCAATACCAGTTTTTAAATGCAAACGGCGAAGTGACCGATTTGAATGCTATTTTTGCCAAACTGCCCGAGCACACACCGCCTTCAGGCGCGGGAGATTGTGCCGCGCCAAAATTATTACAATATGCTTATAAGCATAATTTAAAGCCCCTGGCTATGGCCGAATTTTGGTGGGGCGCACCGCCTAAGTCGGCAATAAGACATCATTTACATTATTACCCATCGTGCTATAGCAAATGCCAGCCTATTTTAGGGCATATGCTAGAGGGGTTAAATGTTGAAGACAACCCGCTCTTGGTCAACCCTGCACAGGGTAAAGACCTAACGATTGTTTATCAAGACGATGATTTGTTGGTGGTAAATAAACCAGCTGAATTTTTATCTGTGCCAGGCATTAATATTGACGATTCGGTATATATGCGAATCAAAACTCAGTTCCCACACGCTTCGGGGCCACTTATTGTGCACCGATTAGACATGTCGACTTCAGGGCTGTTAATGATTGCGCTAAATAAACGGGTACATAAAGCACTGCAAAAGCAATTTATAGAGCGTAGTGTAGAAAAACGATATGTTGCTTTAGTGGCAGGTAACATTGCTGCTGATAGTGGTAGCATAGAGTTACCTTTAGTGCTTGATTTTGATGATAAACCACGGCAAATGGTGTGTTACAAAACGGGGAAGCCGTCATTAACAACATGGCAGGTACTGGAACGTAAAAATAATACCACCCGCTTACAACTTTATCCTAAAACAGGACGTACTCATCAATTGCGTGTTCACTGTGCCCACCACTTAGGGTTAAATACACCTATTGTGGGCGATACCCACTACGGTGAAAAATCAGACCGACTACATTTACATGCCGAGTATTTAGCTTTTACCCACCCTATTAGTCATGAACGATTAGAATTTGAAGTAGCCGCTGATTTTTAAATCAGCGCTGCTTTTAGTCGAATCGGATTCCAAAACAGTGCCATTTTTTCATATTGCAAAGTAGGTAACTTTTACCGTTGCAATATAGAAAAATTTACCTGCATTATGCAAAGCCACAATCCAAACAATATAAAAATCTATAAAATTCATACTGTTAAAAATTGGCATTAGCTTTGCTTTTATTATTGTACGTATTTATTAAAGCAACTAAAAGCACCAATAAGTGCTTTTAGTCACACACAGTAAATGGCTTGCTAAGCGCTTACTGTGTACAACAGAACTTCCTACACTCCCTGTGTACTTTATTGGTTATAGGCTAACGCTTATAACCATTTTTTTTGCTTATTATTTAACGGTAAATTTTACGTCTTGATCGCGTAATAAATAAAGCGCAAAACACGCAGCCCACATAGGCCATGCTGCAAAAAACAGTAAATTATTAAAGCCATCAATGTACTGGTTGTAAGAAGACAGCGTTGATAGTCCATGCATTATAAAAATAACACCGTAAGTAATACGTTTTTTAAAACCGACTAAAAATGCTATTACTAATAATAATTGCAGTGCACCTAAAATATAAGCAATAGTATCGGTAGAGCCACTGATCCCATAAAAATGTTCAAAAATACGGGCGCTATGCCCCGGATTTACAAATTTATCCAGTGTCCACATTACCATCACAATAAACACCCCTAAGCGCAGCGATAAAAGCGACCATTGCAAACGAGTTTGTACATCTGTATTGATCGAATCTGTCATAAAATTTCCTTAAAAAAGATATAAATAAACTAATTGGCAAGTAAGACCGTATAAACGTATTTTTATTTTCAATTAATTAAAATTAAACCTAAACTGATCTTAAGTTGAGTTATTTAAAGGCACTATTATTTAAGCGCTAAGATAAAAAATAAAAATATTAGCAATTGATTGAAAGATATTTTTATCTGTCTTGGTCTTTTGTGTACGTCAACATATAACAATAGAGAAACACGATTTGAAATACACGTATTTAGCTTTAACCCTCGCCCCCCTATTAAATGTAGCTTTAGCTGCTCAGGCTAATGAAACAACTAGCTCTGACCCCATTGAGCGAATTGAGGTGGCAGGTCAAGCGCTTAAATCTAAAAACCTCTCTATTAAAAACACCACAGTAAACGGCCCTTTTGGCGACAACTTGGCTTTGCAAGACATAGCCCGCTCTGTGACCCCTATTTCTAAAGAGCTAATTGAGCAACTTAACATAACAACATTGCACGATGTTCTGGCAGTAAGTCCTAATACATACGCTGCAAGTGGTTTTGGTGCACCAAGTTTACCGACGATCCGCGGCCAGTTAGGTGAGTTATTTCAAGATGGTACTCGACGCCAAGCGGGTAATAATGGTTTTGGTGTGCCGTTGTCGTTTAATGCGATAGAACAGATAGACGTAGTTAAAGGTGCACCACCTGTGCTGTTTGGTTCAAGCCAACGTAACGGTGGCTTTGTAAACTTGCACTCTAAAACAGCGTCAACTGATCAGCGCAAAGGAAATGTGAAGTTGTCTGCAGGCAGTTGGGATAAGTATAGTGCCCAAGTAGATTACAACGCACCGATTGTTGAGGATAAAATTGGCTTACGTGTTAGCTATGAGCATATTGATCAGGGTAGTTATTATGACTATTCAGCCACACAAAGTGATAGCTTGTTTGCGGCATTAAAAATTTTACCGGATGATAAAAGCAGTTGGGACATTAACTTTGAACTGTACCAAACAGAATTTACCGATAACGCTGGTATAAACCGCCCTACCCAAGCGCTTATCGATCATAATCTTTATATTACTGGTCAAGGGTTACAAGCGAATGGCAGCACAATTCCTGGCGCAGGCTCTATTATATCGCCTACAGGACAAGTCAAAATAGATACCAGCCGTGTGCTTACCGATCCTGATAATCTCAATCAAGCAACCACTTATTTAGTTCACAGTATTTATAAGCGTGCACTGTCTGATGTAATGTCGATTAAAAACATTAGTTACTTTCAACATTTGCAGCGCGAAGAAATAGCACAAAATAGTTTTGTTGAAATAATTGATGGCGCCGATACCGCACAAAACCGCACTGAACTCACGTATCAATGGAGCGATGAGCAGCAAACCTTATTCGCTGTTGATGTTCGTTATAATAAAGTATTGGGTTACAGCCAGTTTACTACTGAAGCCGACACACCTATTGATTTAACCGGCCCACTTTCAAACCGCCGCATTCCATTAACTGATGCACAAAAGGCACGTTTGGTAGAGCTACGCCCCGGTGTATATGTGTCCCCTGGTGGTCAGTACGATATTAACAATGATGGCAGTGGTGATTTTAATTTATCAGATACGACAGACTCACGCTCTTGGCAAACCGGCATTGCCATTCAACAAGACTCACAATGGACTGACAGCTTACGTACTAGTGCTGGTTATCGTGTTGATTACTATGACGTAGAAGCAAATGACCCGATTGCACCTCAAGGGCAAATAGCCGCTAGTGATAGCATTAACGATACACTGCAATCAGCGCAGCTGAGCGTTAATTACTCAGTAAATGACGATTTAACCACTTATGCGGCAGCAAGTTATAACGAAGCCACCTCTAACAGCATGGCCGGCGGTAATACGTTTGGTGGTGACAATACAATTAGCGCACAAAATTTTGCTACGGAAAATACTTTAGTCGAGTTTGGCGTGAAATATGCGCCAACACAAAGCGACTGGTATGCAGATGCTGCTGTATTTAGCCAACGCCGCAGCTTACGTAATCGCGATGGTAGCAATACAGGCATTCGTACAACCGGTTTCGAAAGCCAAGTATTTTACGATGCTTACCCTTACTGGGTAAGCGCAGGCTACAGTTACATTGATGCCCGTTATGATAACTCTGCGACAGGCCAAGACTCAGCTCAAATAGCCGATGCGTTTGATAATTCGCGTCCCGATATTATTGCGGGTAACAGCATTGGCGCACCAAGTTACACAGCTTTTTCGCCCTCAAACCGTCAAGTACAAGGGATCCCAGAGCAATCATTAAGCTTAAATGCTAACTATACAATAACTTCTCAGTGGCAAGCTGGATTTTCTGCCCTGTATACTAAAAGCTACCCATTGGATTTTTTGGCTACCGTATACATTCGCGATCAGCACACCTTAAATGTTAATACCAGCTATGCGTTTACTTCTGCAACTAAATTGAGGCTTGATGTAAATAATATTACCGATCAGCAAAACTGGCGTCCTGTATTTGAAGGTGGCTATTTTGGCGCGACACTCGCGTTCCCAGAATTACCAATTAACGCTAAGCTCACACTTACCCATAACTTTTAAACCGTTTGAGAGATAACATGTTAAAAAAACTAAGTTTGTTATTACTGGCGGCGATAGGTGTCGGCTTATTCTTTTTTTATGATCTAAACCAGCTTCTTACCCTCGACGGGCTAAAAGGATCAATGGCACAATTTGATCAGTACAAAGCTCAATCACCGCTTTTGGTGATCGGAGGGTTCTTTTTACTTTATATATTAGTGACCGCGCTATCACTGCCCGGTGCAGCTATTTTAACGCTAGCCGCAGGTGCTTTATTTGGTTTGGCTCAAGGGCTATTAGTTGCCTCGTTTGCCTCAAGCATTGGTGCTACGTTGGCGTTTTTAGTGTCACGTTATTTATTGCGCGACACCATAAAAAAACGCTTTCCTGAACGCTTAGCCGCTATAGATACTGGGGTTGAAAAAGAAGGCGCATTTTACTTATTTACGCTGCGCTTAGTGCCTGTTTTTCCGTTCTTTTTAATTAATTTATTAATGGGTTTAACCGCTATTAAGTCATGGACTTTTTACTGGGTAAGCCAAATCGGGATGCTGGCGGGTACCTTTGTATTTGTAAACGCAGGTACGCAACTTGCGCAAATAGAGAGCTTATCGGGCATTTTATCGCTGGATTTAATTTTATCGTTTGCGTTATTAGGGGTATTCCCGTTAATTGCAAAAAGCCTAATAAATGCAATAAAAAAGCGCCGTGTTTATAAAAACTACACTAAACCTAAAAAGTTCGACCGCAACATGATTGTTATTGGTGCGGGCGCGGGCGGCTTAGTGACAAGCTATATTGCAGCAGCGGTTAAAGCCAAAGTAACCCTAATTGAAGCCGGCGAAATGGGCGGCGACTGCTTAAACACTGGCTGTGTACCTAGTAAAGCTATTATTAAAAGTGCAAAAGTAGCCCAGCAAATGCGCCAAGCTGAAAAATATGGGCTACAAAGCACGACACCGCAGTTTTCGTTTAAAAAAATAATGGCACGTGTACAGCAAGTGATTGCCGATATAGCCCCACACGACAGTGTTGAGCGCTACACAAACTTAGGCGTAGAAGTAATTAAAGGCTACGCCAAACTTATCGACCCGTGGACGGTGGAAATTAACTTAAATGATGGCGGCACGCAAACACTCACTGCCCGCACTATTGTTATTGCCACTGGCGCACGCCCGTTTGTACCGCCACTTCCGGGTATTGAAGAAACCGGCTATGTAACCAGTGATACGTTATGGAGTAAATTTGCTGAGCTTGAAGAAGCCCCTAAAAAGCTTGTTGTACTTGGCGGTGGTCCAATTGGTAGCGAACTTGCACAAAGTTTTGCCCGTTTAGGCTCAAGCGTTACGCAAATTGAAATGGCTGAACGCATTATGATCAAAGAAGACTTAGAGGTGTCTAAATTTGCTCACGAAGCGCTAACGCAAAGCGGCGTAAACATTTTAACCTCACACCAAGCGCTGCGCTGTGAAGCACGCGAGGGTAAAAAGTACCTCGTGGTGAAACATAACGATAATGAAATCGATATTGAATATGATGAGCTACTATGTGCTGTTGGCCGAACCGCTCGTCTTAAAGGTTACGGCCTTGAAGAACTAGGTATTGAAACGAGCCGCACTGTAGTCACAAATGAATACCTTGAAACACTCTATCCTAATATTTTTGCAGCGGGCGATATTGTAGGCCCGTATCAGTTTACACACGTAGCTGCTCATCAGGGCTGGTACGCAGCAGTAAATGGCTTATTTGGTAACCTTAAAAAGTTTAAAGTGGATTACCGTGTCATTCCGTGGACCACATTTATTGACCCTGAAGTAGCACGGGTGGGCATAAATGAACAAGAAGCGATTGAAAAAGGCATAGACTATGAAATCACCCGCTTTGAATTTGAAGAGCTAGATCGCGCCATTACCGAAAGCGCTAACAATGGTTTTATTAAAGTGATCACCCCTAAAGGTAAAGACAAAATCCTCGGTGTCACTGTGGTATCTGAACACGCTGGCGATTTAATTGCTGAGTTTGTGTTAGCCATGAAACACGGTTTAGGACTTAATAAAATACTGGGCACCATTCACAGCTACCCAACATGGGCTGAAGGTAACAAATATGTGGCGGGCGAATGGAAACGTGCTCATGCTCCTGAAAAGGTACTTAACTTGCTGGAAAAATACCACGCCTGGCGCAGAGGCTAATATGTTTAAAACACCTTTAAAAGCGCTATTATTAGGTTCTGCTTTGCTTGCAACATCGTTTGCAAGCAAAGCTCAAAATATGCATGACAGCTGGAATGCATTATTAAACAAGCATGTTGTAGCTATTAATCATGGTCACAGCACTGAGGTTAATTACTCAGCAATAAAAGCTAAGCGCAGCGAACTTAAAGCTTATTTAGATTCGTTATCGGCTGTTACGCAAAATGAGTTTGATACATGGGAAAAACCTAAGCAGCTGGCGTTTTTAATCAACGCGTATAACGCCTTTACTGTTGAGCTGATATTAACAAAATACCCAGATCTTAAATCAATTAAAGAGTTAGGCAGTTTTTTTAGCTCACCGTGGAGCAAAGAGTTTGTGCCATTACTTGATAAAACTCGCAGCCTTGATGATATAGAACATGGTTTAATACGTGGCAGTGGTAAGTACAACGACCCACGTATTCACTTTGCTGTAAATTGTGCCAGTATTGGCTGCCCAGCACTACGTGAAGAAGCCTACACAGCCACTGATTTAGAAAGCCAATTGCAAGAGCAAACGATGCGTTTTTTATCAGACATGACTCGAAATATAGCGCAAGATAACACGCTAACTATGTCTTCAATATTTAAGTGGTACGGCGATGATTTTGAACAAGGCTTTAAAGGCGCAAATACGCTACAGCAGTTTTTTATGCAATACCCTAAAGCACTAAAGCTGACACCCGCTCAGCAAAAAGCACTTAAAAATAACAATATGAAAGTTAAGTTTTTAGACTACAACTGGGATTTAAATGCTCGCCAATAAATTTTGGCAAACATTATCGCGATACAGCTTATGTTGTGTCGCGTTTTGTATTTGCCTTATTTTTAGTTTTAAAAGCCTAGCAAATACACAATTACAAAGCCGTTGGCAGCAAGTTGAAAGCTCAGGTAAAGACCAAAGCGTATATTTTTATGCTTGGGGCGGTGATGCGCAAATAAATGCCTATATTCAGTGGGCGGCTGAGCAAGTAAAAGCTAAATATAACATTGAGTTAGTGCATGTAAAGCTCAGCGACACCAGCGAGGCCGTTAGCCGCGTACTCGCAGAAAAATCAGCAAATAATCACACTCAAGGCAGTGTCGATTTAATTTGGATCAATGGGGCTAACTTTGCAGCTATGAGTAAGCACGGGCTTTTACTAAAAGACTGGGCTGATAAATTGCCTAATTTTATTTACACCAACCCAGAAAACAATCCCAGCGTGTTGTTTGATTTTGGTTTACCCACTCAAGGAATGGAAGCCCCTTGGGGGCAGGCATCACTGACTTTTTATTACGATACGCTAGCAACGAGCTCTCCTCCTCAAACCCTTAATAAGTTATTGAGCTGGAGTAAAGCAAACCCAGGCCGATTTAGTTACCCCAAACCCCCTGACTTTTTAGGGATGAGCTTTTTAAAATATGCATTAGTGGTATTACACCAACATAGCGATGCAATGCTACAAGCAAAACTAAATCAACCAGCTAATGATAAAAACACAGCCCAAGTACTTGATCCGTTGTGGACGTTTCTAAATAAATTGCACCCTAATCTGTGGCGCAATGGCGAATACTTCATGCAAAGCGGTGTACAAATGCGCCGCTTAATAGACGATACCGAGCTTAGTATTGGCTTTACTTTTTCGGCACCAGAAGTACCGGCTGCGGTAAAGCGCTATGATTTACCAAAAAGTATAAGAAGTTATGCAATGGCCGATGGTAGCTTAAGTAACACTCACTTTGTCGCTATTCCTTATAATGCAAGCCACCAGCAAAGTGCGCAATTAGTGGCTGACTTTTTATTAAGCCCCGCAGCGCAAGCGCATAAACAAAAAACTGCTATATGGGGTGACAAAACGGTATTAATTCAAACCAGCTTAAGCGCAGAGCAGCAGGGCTTATTTAAAACCGTACAGCCGCATCCTAGCGCACTGCCTCTAAATAGTGTTAAACGTACACTCAGTGAGCCACATCCGAGCTGGGTGGAGGCAATTAATACTGGCTGGGAAACCCGTTATGGAGCAAGCCAATGAGTAAGGTACTCCATTCAACTGATTTATTCTCACGCCTAGTCAAAGTAACCCCTTACTGTTTGCTGGCACTGTTAATAATACCTGTATTAGGCGGCCTAATGGGGGTAATGTTGCCTGCCTTTGGCTGGGCGCCTGCCTTGAATAAAACCAACATGAGTTTGGCTGGGTTTAATGTTTTATGGGATACACCGGGGCTTTCACAAATGATAGGCCTGAGCATACGCACTGGACTAATTAGTACATTAATAGCGTTTGCGCTCATGATTATTATGCTGGCTGCATTTTTTAATAGTGTATGGCTAAAACGAATTGAATACGTGTTGAGTCCCATACTGGTTATTCCCCACGCTGCAGCAGCAATTGCGGTCAGTTTTTTAATCGCGCCATCGGGATTATTTACGCGCTTATTTTCGCCTTGGTTAACGCACTGGCAATTAGCTCCTGAGGGCTCATTACCTTATGACGCTTTTGGCTGGAGCATTATTATTGGGCTTGTACTTAAAGAGCTGCCTTTTTTATTACTCATTGCATTGGGTATTTTAGCGCAGCCTGAACTTGGCAAAAAGCTACGAATGCAGCATCAAATTGCCATTAATTTAGGTTATTACCCCATGGTGGCATTTTTTAAAGTGGTGCTACCTAATTTATACCCACTGTTACGTTTGCCCATTTTTGCAGTACTTGCTTATGCTAGTGCGAGCGTAGAGATGCCACTGATACTTGGGCCAAATACGCCCCCTACTTTAGCCGTTGCTATCATGCATTGGTTTAACGATGTAGATTTAACCCTGCGCATAAAGGCCTCAGCGGGTGCTCTGTTACAATTAGCGATCACTGTTGGACTACTGCTAATTTGGCTATTGCTTGAAAAAATCAGTGCCATGATTTTTAGTCAGTCACTCATCAACGGCCGACGCCATTATGCTCACCAACTTGTTCGTGCTTTTACTTATATCGTCACTTGCGTAATTTTAGTCTTCATTGCAGCTGCGTTAATTGGATTAGTACTTTGGTCAGTAGCTGGCTATTGGCGTTTTCCGGATACCTTACCTTCAAGTTTGGTATTACTACACTTTGAAAATGCCTTTACACACATTCACACTCCTTTATTTAATACCTTAGTGGTTGGCGTGGTTAGCTCAGGTTTTGCCACTATTTTGGTGTTACTATGTTTAGAAGCAGAGCAAATCACGGCTAAACCTTTGGCGAAGTGGGCACTGTTAATTATATACCTGCCGTTGTTGGTACCCAGTATCGCCTTTTTATTTGGTATTGTGTGGCTACAGCAATTGCTAAATAGTCAGCATGCTTTTTTTAATGTGATATTTGTACACTTGCTGTTTGTTTTACCCTATGTTTTTTTATCTATTGCCGATAGTTACAGGCGTTTAGACCCAAGATTAGCGCGTGTTGCTGCAAGCTTAGGCTCAAGCCCATGGAAGGTGTTTATACAAGTTAAATTGCCACAACTATTTGCGCCTATTTTAATTGCGATGGCGCTGGGGTTGGCAATAAGTTTTGGCCAGTATTTATCAACCCAGTTAGCAGGGGGTGGCCGAATAGCCACCATAACCACCGAAGCCGTAACACTTGCCAATGGTGCAAGTAGGCGAACCAGTGCTGTGTATGCAATACTGCAAATGGGCTTACCTCTTCTCGGCTTTATACTGGCATGGGGACTACCTAGGTATGTTTTTAATAACAAGCAAGCATAATATGAATACATCAAAGGGCGTTTAATGCAGTCATCATTACAAATTAAAAATTGTCAGCTTTATCGTCAAAACGAGTTGTTACTGAGCTTGAATGAACAGGTTAAAGGTGGTGAAATTCTTACTATTATGGGGCCATCAGGGAGCGGTAAATCTAGCTTATTAAATTGGCTTACTGGCGCATTACCTCCGGGTTTTAATGCGACTGGCGAGGTGTGGCTAAATAATACTAATATTAGTTCCTTGCCCAGCCATTTACGCCATGTTGCTGTGCTATATCAAGACCCATTACTATTCTCGCATCTATCTGTTGGCGGTAATATTAGCTTTGCCATGCCAAAAATGGATAAAAAACAACGCCAACAGCAAATAGATGAAGCACTTACACACGTTGGGCTAAAAGGCATGGCCAAGCGCCATCCAGACACTCTCTCCGGTGGGCAGCAAGCCCGTGTTGCTTTACTGCGACTATTACTGAGTAAACCCAAAGCGATTTTACTCGATGAACCCTTTAGTAAGCTTGATCAGCAATTACGTATTGAAACCCGTCAGCTGGTGTTTTCACAAATTAGGGAATATCAGTTACCCGCCATTATGGTCACCCATGATGAAAGTGACGCAATAGCCACAAATGGCAAAATCATCAATCTAAACGTACAAAGTGATATAAATGTTAGATAAATTTATTACCCCACTTATAAAACCGGTGCTTATTCCGTGCGTAAAACAGCTGCACAAAAAAGGAGTGAGTGCCGATCAATTAACCTTAATAGGTTTTTTAATTGGCTTACTAGCTGTGCCACTAATTATTTTTGAATATTGGTATGGCGCATTAGCTGTAATTTGTATTAACCGCATTTTTGATGGTCTTGATGGCGCACTCGCGCGTTATGCTCAGAGCAGTTCAAGCGCTGGGGGATATTTAGACATTACTCTGGATTTTTTATTTTATGCGCTTATTCCTTTTGCATTTATTTTAACCAACCCTGAGCAAAATGCACTTGCTGGGTCACTATTGCTTGTGACTTTTATAGGCACCGGCTCAAGCTTTTTAGCTTTTGCTATAGCCGCTGAAAAATTTAAACTCGATAAACCGCAATTTAAATACAAAAGTTTTTACTACTTAAATGGCTTAACCGAAGGCACAGAAACCATTGCCTTATTTATTGCCTTTTGTATTTGGCCGCAGTATTTTTCAATTCTTGCTGTTTTATTTGCTATAGCCTGCGCGATAACTATTTTCACCCGTATATATGGAGGTTATTACACCTTAAAACAGCAAGAAACCGCACTCAACGAGGTAAACCATGAGTCATGAAGTATATTGGCGGCTAGGCTTCTTTTTTAGCGTACTAGCAATAATGATGCTGCTTGAATGGCAAAAGCCTGCACGCCAATCAACTATTAAAAATAGGTCACGCTGGTTTGCTAATTTTGGATTAACCTTTACTTCTACCCTGCTTGCACGCTTTACAGTGCCGGTTGGATTAACTGCGGTTGCTGCTTATTATCAGCAGCATGGAATTGGGCTATTTAATCAACTCAATGTCTCACCACTCATTGCAGTGATACTCAGCTTACTTTTGCTTGATTTAATTATTTACTGGCAGCATCGGCTTTTTCATCAGGTGCCTATTTTGTGGCGTTTGCACCGCGTACACCACGCTGATGCACATATTGATACCAGTACCGGTCTGCGATTTCATCCTATTGAAATTGTACTCAGCATACTTATAAAATTGATTGCCGTTACCGCTTTGGGTGTACCTGCTATTGCAGTATTAATATTTGAAATTGCACTCAATGGGTTAGCACTGTTTAATCATGCGAATATTCGTTTACCCAACTCTATTGAAAAGCCGCTGCGTTTAGTGCTTGTAACTCAAGTACTGCATCGTATTCATCATAGCCAAAACCCCGAAGAAACAAACAGTAACTTTGGCTTTAGTGTAACTTGGTGGGATAGACTTTTTGGCAGCTATAAATCACAGGCAAGTCAGCCTGATAAAAATATTGCACTTGGTTTAAGCCAATACCCAAACCCCAAACAAAATTCATCCTTGTGGCAATTGTTAATAATGCCATTTAAAAAATAGCAATACAGCTAATGAAAACATCCATGTACACCTTTTAAACCTCTATTTATAACATTACTTAGGCGTTTAACCGTTCCTGTTAACAAAAACACCCCGCTAAAAGTAAACCAGTTGTAAATTATTTAAACAAATTCTTGACCCAGTTGAGAATCCCCCATATTATTTGTAAGCGCTTACATTTACCACACAGAAAAATGTAAGCGCTTACAAAAATGAAAAAATCAACAAATACACTATATTCTGACAATAATCAGTTGAACGGGGTTCAGTTATGAACATTGAAACAACACGCATTACTCGCCTTTTGGCTGCTATTTCATTAGCATCTTTGGCGGGTTGTGGTGGTGACGCAGCGACCACTACTACCGATATTGAAAAAGTAAACCCTACTGAACCAGTCTCAGACTGGCGTATGGTATGGAGCGATGAGTTTGACAGCACTAGTATTGATACTAACAAGTGGAACTTTGAATTAAACTGCGCTGGCGGTGGTAACAACGAAAAACAATGTTACACCGACAGTGAGGAAAATGCCTTCATTAAAGACGGTGTACTAAATATAGTCGCCTTACCTGCAGAAGAAGGTGCAGAAAAACCATACACGTCAGCCCGTTTAAACACCCGCTACAACGCCGACTTTACTTATGGCCGTTTTGAAATGCGTGCAAAGTTGCCTTCTGGTCAAGGTAGCTGGCCCGCATTTTGGATGATGCCAACCGATGAAGTATATGGCACTTGGCCGCGATCTGGCGAAATTGATATTTTAGAAGCGGTTAATTTAAAAACAGTCGCTGAAGATGGCACCGTTGAAGCAAATATTCATGGCACACTTCACTATGGTCGTGAGTGGCCAAATAACTCAAGTTCAGGCAAAGCTTATGCCTTACCTGAAGGTATGAACCCAGCAGATGACTTTCATACTTATGCAATCGAATGGCAAGAGGGAGAAATTCGCTGGTACGTAGACGGCTATTTATACGCTACACAACGTCGCTCTGAAGTACGTTACAACTCTAAAGATGAGCCTGTTGGTCTTAAACATAAAGGTTGGTTTGCTGAATACTTTGAACAAGGTAACGGCGAACTTACCACTCACTGGGATAATGCCCCATTTGATAAAGACTTTTACCTTATATTAAACCATGCTGTTGGTGGCGATTGGCCTGAAAATGTAAACAATTTAGGTATTGATGCAGCTGCATTTGCAGAAGGTCAAAGCTTTGAGATTGATTATGTTCGTGTGTACGAATGTGCCTCAGATCCGGCCACTGGTAAAGGTTGTGAAACAGTACGTCCAGGTTACGATAGCCTAGACGATGCACTTGTAGAAGGTAAAGCCCCTGTACCTACTCCGCCAAGTGATGGTGTTGCAAAGAATCTTGATATTTTTGATGGCAGCTTAAATGCCAACTGGATCGCATGGGATTGTTGTGGTGGAACAACACCTGAAACAATTACTGACGCTGACAAAGGCGATGTAATTAAGTTTAACATTAACGATAATAACGGGACTGTGCTTGGGTTTTCTACTCGAGGCGGTCACTTCCCTGATGATTTTACCGGCACTTCATCTCCGTTTGATGCATCACTTCTTCTTGATCTAAATGGTCGACTAACTTTTGATATGAAAGTGGTAACCCCGCCAACATCAGATACTACATGGCTATTGAAAGCCGAAGCGGGCGATGGTGGTCCTAATACCGGCGATGTAGCCCTTAGCGATAGTAATGAAGGTGTTACTCCTGTTACTGGTCAATGGCAAACTTACACCTTCCCACTTTCTTTACTACAAGAAAGAGGCTTAGATTTAAGTGCCATTGATGTATTAATGGTATTCCCAGCATGGCAAACAGGTGCAGGCGCTGAATATTTAATTACCAATGTGGCTATTGAAGGCGATGTAGGTGAATCACCATCAGTAGATTTATTTACTGACGAGCAAAACTTAGATTGGCCGATGTGGGATTGTTGTGGCGGCTCTACTCCATCAGAAGTTATGGACGATGCAGAACACGGCTTAACTGCAGAATTCACTATTGGCGAAGCCCCCACTGTAATGGGCTTTAATACTCGTTCATCTGCTGGTGGTAGCGACACTCCATTTGATGCAACCAGCATTTTAGAAAATGGTGTACTACAGTTTGATGTGAAAGTGATGTCAAACCCAAATAACCCAGATGCAACTTGGTTAATGAAAATTGAATCTAATGAGGGTGATACCGCAGTAGAATTACCATTAACAGATGCTGGCGATGCACCTGTTGTAGGTGAGTGGAAAACTTATACCTTTACATTCGCTGACTTAGCGGGCGCAGGTTTAGATGTTAGTGCCATTGATGTAGTGATGATATTCCCAGCATGGGGCACAGGTGAAGGTGCGGTTTACCGTGTTGATAACGCTAAAATGTACGATCCTAGTGCATCAGCAGGCGATGAAATCACTATTTTCCAAGATACTGCTGCAGATATGTGGAGTATTTGGGACTGTTGTGGTGGCTCTACACCGACTGAAGAAACTGACGATGCTGATCACGGCACAGTGGCTGAGTTTGTTATTGGTGCTACACCAACAGTAATGGGCTTTTTAGCGGACGACGGTATCTCTTTTGATGCATCAGCAATATTAGCCAATGGTGTTGTGCAATTTGAAATGAAAATGGTGACACCACCAAATGACCCTGACTCAGTATGGACATTTAAAATTGAGTCAACAGGTGCAGCAACAGCGGTAGAGCTTCCTCTTGCACAAAGCGTTGAAGGTGAAGTACCTGTTATTGGACAGTGGCAAACATACACGTTTACGTTGCAATCATTATTTGATGCAGGTTTAGACATTAGCGACATCAATGTACTGATGATGTTCCCAGCGTGGGGAACAGGTGAAGGTGCAGTTTACCGTATAGACAACGTAGTTATCGCTAACCCATAAACCCTAATTCAGTGGTAGGTACTAAATTACAAGTACCTACTTACCGTAATAAATTAAGTAAAAGCAGAGCAATTATGAACACAAATAAGTTTAAAAAAAGCCCACTAGCGGCTTCTGTGTCACTTATCATCGCTGCAAGCACATTTAACTTCGCTTACGCTGCGCAAGAAAATACTGCCGAACCTGAACTAGAAGTTATTGAAGTAAAAGGTATTCGTGGCTCACTCATTCGTTCAATGGATGTAAAACGTGACGCATCAGGCGTGGTCGATGCCATTTCTGCTGAAGAAATGGGTAAATTTCCAGATACTAACTTAGCTGAATCACTACAGCGTATAACCGGTGTATCGGTGAGTCGTTCAAACGGTGAAGGTAGCCAAATTACCGTACGTGGTTTTGGCCCATCATTTAACCTTGTAACACTTAACGGCCGTCAAATGGCGGGCACAGGCTTTACACGCTCATTTAACTTTGAGAACTTATCATCGGAGGGTGTAAGCTCACTTGAAGTTATGAAAACAGCGCGTGCAGATACACCAACAGGTGGCCTTGGTGCAACTGTAAATATTGTTACCGCTAAACCTCTACAGAAGCCGGGTCAACGATTTTCATTAATGGCTAAAGGTATTCACGATACATCGGTAGAAGAAGGTGATGAGGTTACTCCTGAAGTAGCAGGTATTTACAGCAACACGTTTGCTGACGAAATGTTTGGTTTTTCAGCTAACTTTTCTTACCACCGTCGTGATTTTCAGCGCCAAGCAGCCAATGTGCGCTCTTGGTTAGTCAACCCTAACCTATCGGTTGATGCTGAAAACATAATTGATAACCGCCCAATGGATGCTGATGGCAATCCAGCGAAGCAGTTTTTCGACCCTAACGCTGGGGAGAGTGGTGAATTTGTATCTGCCGCTTTCTTCCCACAAGAAGTCAGCTTTGCAAAAGACGACATTCAGCGTGAACGTTTAAACGCGCAAGCCACTTTTCAGTTTGCACCAACAGATAACTTAACGTTTACACTAGATCACACAATCTCAAATGCAACAACGGGTAATAACTCGTTATCGTGGGGTATTTGGAATGGGTCGTTTGGCGGCAATGGTAATGCCTATGAGCTAGATGAAAACGGCACCGCTATTTACTATAACTCAGCTGGCGATGACGCATCATTCACTGCATTTCGTGAAACCTCAGAAGTAGACTCAAAAGCAACTGGTATTAATGTTGAATGGTTAGCAACAGACAATCTAAGTTTTAACTTTGATGCCCATACTTCAAAAACCACTACAGATAACGGTAAAGATCCAGGCTTGAACTCTAATGCCCGTATTATTTTGGGCTCAGCCGATCTCTCGACTAAAGAATACTTTTTCCGCGAAGGCGATGTGCCCGGTTTCAATATTAATTGGAACAATGGCACACAAGAAGTGAGTCCAAATCAAATTGGTTCTAACTTCAGTATTTTTACCAGAACACCGGGTGAGTCAGAAGTTTCTCAAGTGCAATTAGATGGTAAGCTATTTACTTATACAGATATTGGTCTTGAGACTGTAAAATTTGGTGCGGCTTACACTAAACAAACACTTAGTGGTTGGGGTGGTTCTAATAACGCCAATGCACCAGGCTTTAACAACGGTACATTCGCTGAAATTTTTCCGGATGCGATGTTCGAAAGAGTTGATTTAAGCGGATTCCTTGATGAGTTTTCATTTGGTCCTAACGGCGTAGCCCCTGGTTATGCTTACACTTATGACCTTGATGAAGCATTTGCTCGCCAAAGCGCTTACTTAACCGAAGATGTTATTGGCAGTGATTATTACCGAATTGGTAGCTTTGACGGCTTCCCAACTAACGAAGTTGAAGAAGAAACCATCAGTGTGTATCTCTCTAGTAATTGGGTATTTGACGTTAGCGACTACGAAGTATTTGTAAATTTAGGTCTTCGTTATGAAGAAACTGATATTGTCAGCCCAGCTAAAAGCCGTGTAGCGGAACAAGTGTACTGGGCTGGTGGTTCAGAGTGGTTAACTCAATTTGCCGCTGGTGGCGAATTAGTTGAAGTAGACTATGAAGGCCAATACGACTTACTACTTCCTATGATTGATATTAAAGTCGATCTTACGGATGACCTAGTAACCCGCGCCTCATGGGGTCAAACAATCACCAGACCAACACTCGGTGATATGTTAGGTAACTTGGCTTTAACACCATCACCTAAATTAAATTCAAGAAGTGGTAGCCGTGGTAATCCAAACCTAGAACCATTTAAATCAACGAACTTAGATTTAAGCCTTGAGTATTACTACAGCGAAGGCAGCTACGCTGCTATTGGTCTATTTTGGAAAGACGTAGATAATTGGATTGATAACACCCAGGTTAAAACAACATTTGAAGGCTTACACGATGTGTATTTAGGTCAGCGTTGGAACAACGCAGTAGCCGCCATTGAAGGTCGTGGCGATCAAGCAACTGACACTGCAATTTACAATGAAATTGTAGCTAATGGTGTGGGTATTGGCGAAAACAACCGTATCTTACCAGACCCAGCGACTGATCCGCTGATTGAATGGACCATCAATTCACCTGAAAACGTTGGTTCACGTAAAGTAAACGGTTTTGAATTTGCTGTTCAGCACTTGTTTGGCGACTCGGGCTTTGGTGCGGGCTTCAATGCCACCGTTGTTGATGGTGATGTTGAGTACGATAACTACTACCTTGCCTCTCAAGCGGTATTGGCAGGCCTAAGTGACTCTGCAAACATACAAGGCTTTTACGAAAAAGATGGTTTGTCAGTTAAAATAACTGGTGCATGGCGTGATGAGTACTTAATTGCGCAAGGTTTACCTGACTCAGGTGCTACGGCTCCTCCACAATACGCAGAAGAGTACTTACAGTGGGATATTAGCGTGAACTACGAAGTTAACGAAAGCACAACTGTATTCTTTGAAGGTGTGAACTTAACCAACGAAACCGAGCGTTCATTTAGCCGTTTCGAAAGTCAGTTCTTAAGCGCGGCTCAATACGGCCCTCGTTATGCCTTTGGCGTTAGATACTCTATGGGCAATTAATACATTGCCCAAATACAGTTTTTGATTACCCCTTATAGTTGAAAAGTCAAAGCCGCTCATTGAGCGGCTTTTTTTATAACTGTTTAATTTTTTCTAATAGCTTATCGGTTGTCCAATCAATATCGTTTTAGGCAATATCGGGTTTGTAGTAATCGCCCTTTCCTCTTGCTCTATCCACATACACTTTATTGGGGATAATCACTTTACCTAACCCTGAGGGTAACTCAGCTAATCGAACATCCATATACAATGAATCAGCACTGCTTGGCGCGCCAAATAACGAAAACCTGTGTTTTAAAGTCATTCTCTGGCACCGTGCTATCGCTTTGGTTTGGTTTACGACTCTTAGATGTAAAATCGAATATCTTAATATCATTGTTAATTATTTTTTTGAATCATTAGGCCCACTTAAGTTTTATTTAAAAGTCGGCTCTACAAACGCTAAAAGATTAACTAATTCTCATCTGTAAATGTATTGTTCCTATGTTTTTTTGTTTGATCTTTGAATAGTTGTTGTATCTAAGGGTTTTATTTTATTTCCGTGTAAAAATTCTAAACTTGAATTATAATTGAAAGTTAACTAAATCATGTACCTAGTTAAGGTTTCACTTAATAAGGTCAGTACATAAAATCTTTACATAGATAATGGTCAACGCTATCGAAGCTGACCTATTAGGTGACAAATGAAATCGTTCATTCCAAGTCTATGCCTTTTGGCATTTTCTGCAACTTATAGCTACGAGACGTATGCAGCATCAACGACCTTAACATTTAGTAGTGATGACGGTAACTGGGATAGCGACCATATTGCCGAAGATGGTGAAGGTGGCAGTATCGATATTGCCGGTATCACCATTCAGATCTTCAATATTGATAACTCTGGTGGTACCAAAACCAACAGTATCAATTGGTTTAGCAGCGCTGACCTGGCCAGCAGTGATGGCTTTAGCGGACTGACCGTCGATTACAACTCGTACTTCGCAGAATGGGGGGGCGTTGCAGTTAAAAGCAGTGACGGTTCGGAATTTAGATTTAATGGCTTCGATTTTTACGATTGGGGAAATCAAACCAACGAAGCGATGAGCATAGTTGCCTTTCGCGATGGCGCAATGGTTGCCAGTAGTACTGTTAGTTTTAATGCCAATAGCACCCCCTTTCGTGTTAACCAAGATTTATCAGCCAATTCTTATTACCAATATGTCGATGAAGTACGGATATATTTTAACGATGGCTCAGGCTACTCAGCTATTAATAACATTATTATTGACGATGCTGTTATACCTAATAACCCCCCTACGTTAGGCGGCACCCCAGCCGACGATACCGCCACAGAAGATGTTGCCACCGCTATTGATTTGTCTGCTTATAATGTCACCGATACTGATGGCGACACAATCACTTTAACGCTAGCAACAAACACAGGTACACTTTCAAGTACCGACGGTAACGGCACAATTGCGGGGGTGGCTATTGCTAATTCAGGCAATATGAGTATGACCCTTCAAGGCACTGCCGCTAATCTAAACACTTACCTTAACGACACCAGTAAAATCCTGTTCACCACAGCGTTAAACAATACCACCACAGCTCTATTAACAGTTACCCCAAACGATGGTATAGCAAACGGCACAGCAGACACAGTTAATATCACTGTGACTGCCGTTAACGATTCTCCAGTGCTCGATACTGCGCAGTCGCCGGTGCTAACCGCCATCGACGAAGATGCCGGTGATGACGATGGCTCAGCTGCCGATGGCGATGATGACAGTACCAACAACACCAATAATTCAGGTACTAGCGTTGCTACTATGATGATAGATGGCTCAGTTACCGATGTAGATGGTAGTGCTGTCGAGGCTATAGCTGTAACAATCGTCGACAATACAAATGGTGTTTGGCAATACAGTACCGACACAGGTAGTAGTTGGAATAACTTTTTAGCCACCACAGGAAATAGTGTTGATATTAGTAACTCGGCAAGATTACTTGATAATAACGATTTAGTTCGCTTTGTGCCCTTTGCTAATTACAACGGATTAGCAACAATCACTTTCCGCGCTTGGGATACATCATCAGGCGTTGCAGGTGGCACTGCAGATGCAACCACAAATGGTGGGAGTAGTGCTTTTTCAAATACTACAGACACAGCAAGTGTGACAGTGAATGCTGTAAACGATTCACCGACGTTTAGTGGACTTGATGCAACACCTGCATACACTGAAGACGGTGCAGCAGTTCAACTCGATGCAGATGCAACTATTAGTGACCTAGAGTTAGGTGCACTCAATGGCGGTAATGGCAATTATTCTGGTTCTAATTTAACACTTGTTCGAAATGGTGGAGCAAATGCATCAGACATCTACAGTGTGTTCACCAGCGGCAACTTAACTGTAGCAGGAGGCCCAAACGGAGGCGGTACGATTAGCGCAAGTGGAAATGTCATTGCTACAATTGCCAATACGGGAGATGGCCAGCTTCAAATAACCTTTGTCAATAACGGTACTATTCCAACAACAGCTTTAATTAATGAAGTACTGCAAGCAATTTACTATAGATCTAGCAGTAATGATCTTTCATCAAGTGTTCAACTAGACGTCACTTTTAATGATGGCACTTCAAGCAATACTGTTAGCAGCACTGTCAGTAATACCGATATAAACGATGCGCCTTCCATCACGGCTACCGGAACAAACCCAATCTTTATTGAAGATGCGGGCGCAAGCGACCTTTACAACACTGTTAGTACAGACACCGTAGAGACCGGGCAGACTTTTTCGGCTCTAACATTAACCGTAACCAATGTCGCTGATGATTCTTCAGAAATTCTGTCATTCGATGGGTCAGACGTGGCATTAACCAACGGTAATTCTGTCACAACTGCCACCAATGGACTCACAGTCAATGTGTCAGTAACTGGCAGCACCGCCACCATCTCGTTTAGTGGTGCCACGCTAACAGAAGCGCAATTACAGACTCTTGTAGACGCACTGACTTACCGTAACAGTTCGGATAACCCAACCACTGCGGGGAATCGTGTCGTAACTATCACCAGCGCCACCGATAGTGGCGGTACAGATAATGGAGGTAGTAACTCAACTACGCAAAACTTGACTTCAACGGTTTCAGTAACTGGTGTAAACGATGCGCCGACGGTTAGCAATGTGTACACCGAGACCAGCCAAGTGGTGGCCGGTAACGATGGCCAAGTACTAAGCGGTTTTGCCGACGCTACCGTCGCCAATGTGGACAGCACTGACTACGACACTGGTTTTCTCACCTTGGCGCAAACCACCGGCACCTACAATGGCAATTGGTCTGTTGACGGCACCACCGTCACATCGGGTGCCGATGCTGCGATAAGCGCTGGAGAAACGCTTCAACTATCAGGGATTACAATCGGCACTGTAGATGCGACTGACGATGGTCAAGGCGGGAACGACCTAACCATCAATTTTGTGGCTGATTCAACTAATGCCCATGTACAAACACTGATTCGGAACATGCAATACAGTGCACCATCAGCATTGGGTGATCGTGACTTCACTCTGACACTGAACGATGCCGATGGTACTGCCAATGGCGGAGTTGCTGATGAAAGTGGGATTTTTACTATTAGTGTTACACCTAACCCACCAGCAATTGGCAACCTTGATGGAAATAGCACCAATGCTACTGAAAACGGAGGCGCTGTATTATTAGATGTTGGCAGCAATGCTTCGCTCACCGATGCCGACTCTGTCGATCTCGATGGCGGCACAGTAACAGTAAGTGTTACCAACAATGCTGATGCCGCAAGTGATGTCTTGTCGGTGGATACCAGCGGAGTCGTTAGCTTATCAAGCATCACTGCAGGTTCTAACCTTTCGGTTTCTGGTACAGTGATTGGTACCTTGGTCAATAACATTGCAGCAGGCAATGACTTTGTCGTCAATTTAGGTGCACTCTCGACTCCTGCATTGGTGCAATCACTGCTGCGAGCCCTAACCTTTGAAGCAACGGGAGAGAACCCGGCAGAATCTACTCGTACTATCAACATCACCGTCTCCGATGGCGAGGCGAACGGCAGTGCTAATGTAAGCGTAGTGGTGACAGCCATCAACGACGCACCGCAACTGGCAGGGTTAGTCAGTGATGTCAGCTTTACTGAAGATACTGCTGCTAATCTAGATTTATCTGCTGCAATATTATCGGATGTTGATACCAGTGGTGATGTTACACTTACCTTAACCGCCAGTGCCGGTGCGCTATCCGCCACCAATGGTGGTGGCGTTACCATTGGTGGCAATACCTCGGCAGTACTGACCTTAACCGGTACTATTGCCGCTATAGATACGTACCTCAATAGTACTAACATAACTCATGCACCTGAAAATAACCTCGCAGGCAATGATGCCGCCAACGTAAGCTTAAGTATTAATGATGGCGGTACTGTAACTTCATTGGGCAGCGTAAATATCGACATTACACCAGTGAATGACGGCCCAACAGCATCAGACAATACTATAAACGTTAGCTACAACGGCACCCACACTTTTACCGCAACCGACTTTGGTTTTGGCGACGTTGATCTCGGTGATAGCCTTAAATCTGTTCGAATTGCGACCATTCCATTAAAGGGGTCTCTTACATTAAACGGAAGTTCAGTTAACAACACCGATGTTATATCTATTGCAAATATTAGCGCTAATTTAATGAGATATGCTCCAATTTCTGGTGAAAGTGGAAACGGGTATGCGACCCTAGAGTTTAGTGTAAATGACGGCACGGTGTTTTCATCTTTAACACACACATTAACATTTAATGTTGCTGCAGCACCGCCTCCTCAGCCGATAAATAAAGCGCCATCGATCTCTGGAACACCAGCTACGACTATAAATGAAGGAGAAACTTACCTATTTAGTCCAACAGGCTCTGACAGTGATGGTGATACATTAACTTATTCAATTGCTAATAAGCCAGCATGGTCGATATTTGATACTTCATCTGGTGTATTATCCGGCACACCTAACGCAGACAACATCGGTACAACATCAAACATTGTTATATCAGTGAGTGACGGTGAACTTTCTGCATCCCTATTGCCGTTTAGCATTGAAGTTATAAGTGTCAATGAAACACCACAAGCAAATAGTCAGAATGTAGAACTTGATGAAGATACGGTCAAAACCATCACTTTAACGGGTACTGACAGCGATAACGACAAACTAAACTTTGAAGTTGTAACAGAGCCATTATCTGGAACTATCGAGCTGCAAGGCGACACTGTTCTATACTCACCAGTTGAAAACTATAATGGTAGTGACCAATTTACCTTTATTGCTAAAGACTCTGAACTTAGTTCAGAGCTTGCAACAGTGACAATTAACATTAAACCGGTTAATGACAAACCAGAAGCTATTGCAGATATCGTATCGCTACCTTATTCAGACACAATACAATATCTACTTAATGTTACTGCAAACGACATTGATGTCGATGGTGACAAGCTTACTATTGTAGGAGCGAAAACAGAAATAGGGAACGTTGTTATCGAAGACAACCAACTACTGTATACCGCAGTGTCAGGAGGTCCTGAACAGGTTGCCTTTACTTATAGTATTCAAGATGAGGCACAAGAGATTGCAAAAGGATCAGCGATATTAAATATTGAACAACAAGATACAGAAAGCTTACCTACTGTAACGCCTCCGGCTGATATTGAAGTAAACGCAACCTCTCTGTTTACAAAGGTAGAACTTGGTGTTGCCACGGCAGTAGATGCCAACGGTAACCCAGTAGCCGTTTCTGTTGTGGATAACAGAGTGCAGTTCAAACCTGGTACACATAAGGTGTATTGGCAAGCAATTGATAGCGAAGGTCGAAGTGCAACTGCCACACAAATAGTTAAAGTACATCCTATTATTTCAATTGAAAAAGATACTGTTACTTCCGAAGGTTCAACACTTACTACTTACCTTTATTTAAATGGTGATGCTGTTAGTTACCCATTAACTGTAGATTACGTTGCCGCTGGCACGGCTGATGCAAACGATCATAGCTTGGTTGATGGCCAAGTTTCATTTACATCACGAACAGCTAAAATCGAGATTGACGTATACGAAGATGGCCTGTTGGAAGGTGATGAGCAAATAACCATTTCACTTTCTCCTGAATTTAATTTAGGCGCAAATAGGCAACAAGTAGTGACAATAACTGAGAGTAATATTGCTCCTGATATTGAACTTACTGTATCTCAAAATAACGAAAATAGACTAACCATAGGTAAAGCTGATGGACTAGTAACAGTTAAAGCTAATTATTTTGATGCTAATTTGAATGACTCTGTCTTGCTTAATTGGGATAGTTCATTTACTAATAATTCAACAAATGGCGACACATTCACCTTTGATCCTAGCAATCTAGACGAAGCTGTTTATTTGGTATCAGTTACAGCGACGGATTCTGGTCAACCGTCATTATCAAACACGGCTAACGTTTATATTACAATAAAAGATAGTTTGACTCCGCTCAGTAACATATCTGATACAGACGGCGATCTAATACCTGATGCCCAAGAAGGATATAAAGACACTGATGGCGATGGTATTCCAGACTTTCAGGATGTAATTGATGACTGTAATGTAATACCTCACTCTACGAATGAACAAAACCGTTTTCTAGTCGAAAGTGAACCGGGAGCTTGTTTACGTATAGGTAGCTCTGTCGTAAATAATCAATCTGGTGGGGCACTAGTATTCGATAATGAGGTTAGTCCAGACGATCAAGCAACATCAACCGGTGGAATTTTCGACTTTATTATTTGGGAAATGGCTGAAGTAGGCAAATCTATTCAGCTAGTTCTGCCACAAACCCAGGCAATTCCACAAAACTCCATATATCGGAAGTTTATTAATAACCAATGGCAAAACTTTGTTATCAATGACAATAATCAGGTAGCTTCATCTGAAGGGTTTTCAGGTTATTGCCCACCGCCAGGAAGTGCAAGGTGGACTGAAGGCCTAACTCAAGGACATTGGTGTGTTCAGCTCACGATAGAGGATGGTGGACCAAATGATGCGGATGGTATCGCGAATGGTGCTATTGTAGATCCAAGTGGTGTTGCAGTTCCAATTAGTAACAACCAGCCACCTGTTGCTGTTGACGATATTTTCTCTATGAGATGGAACGATAGTGCATTTATAGATGTGTTACAAAATGATACCGATGCAGATAATGATAACCTAAAAATAAGCTCTACTAGTGCAAATTTCGGTAATGTTGAGATTATTGATAATCAGTTATTTTATACTGCTGAACAAGACTTTTATGGCGTAGCAACAATTGAGTACAGTATTGATGATAGTAATGGTGGCAGCGCAGCTGCAAATGCCTCAGTATCAGTTAGCGCTAACCTTGCCCCGGTCGCAAATAATGATGTTGCAACAACAGACGATAAAACAGCAATAAATCTAGCTGTACTATTAAATGATTCCGACCCTGATAACGATGCAATTCAAATTATTGCAGCAACGGTTGATAAGGGCTCTGTCTCTATTAACACTGACAATACTTTGAGATATGTGCCAGACGTTGGCAGTGAGTATTCTGCAAATGTGCGCTACACAATTAGTGATGGTAAATACGAAGCTCAGGCTATGGTATTCATTATGGTTACTAAATCTTCACCTCAGGTTGAGCCTGATGAACCGTTAACTAAGAAGAAATCAAGTGGTAGTATTTCCATTTGGTTCTTATACATACTTTTATTCGCCATGATTTTGCGAAGAAAATACTAAACCCAAACGCCTAATTAAGCCCAGCAAAATCTGGGCTTGATTTATTAAAAGTTACCATTCGCAGACAGCTATACAAGAATTTCTTAATCGGCACTGCGGCTCAATACGGTCCTCGTTATGCCTTTGGCGTTAGATACTTTATGGGCAATTAATGCATTGCCCAAACACAGTTTTGATTACCCCCTATAATTGAAAAGTCAAAGCCGCTCAATGAGCGGCTTTTTTATAACAGTTTAATTTTTTCTAATAGCTTATCAGTTGTCCAATCAATATCGTTATAGGCAATATCTGGGTTGTAGTAATCACCCTTTCCTCTTGCTCTATTAACATACACTTTATTAGGGATAATCACTTTACCTAACCCTGAGGGTAACTCGACTAATCGAACATCCATATACAGTGAGTCAGCACTGCTTGGCGCGCCAAATAACTGAGTGTTTGTAAATTGCTTAAATACATCAATGGCGTCAAGACAGGCACTTGCACACTGTGGCGGTACAATAACAAAAACCTGTGTTTTAAAGTCACTCACTGGTACCGTACTTTCGCTTAGGTTTGATTTATTTTGCAGCTCTTCAATGTAAAATGGCTTATTATTTTCAAGTGATTGCGCCATACCTGCTGCTATTTCTTTAATCAGTTCATGAACTTCAGGTTGATCTTTTACCACGTCAATTAACGATTTAACATAGTTGGTATTGTCTTTTGACGCTCTCCACCAAACCCGGCTATTTTGCGAGTAGTTATCCATTTTTTGTTCAACAATTTGCTCACCCCACAACGCTTTTGCAAGCGTTAAGCTCCAATACGACGAGCCACCTTGGTTATGACGAAGATCTAAAATCACCGTTTTTGCACTGAGTAACTTAGTACGTTGACTCGTCACTTTCTTATACAGGTTATTGTAATCCTTAGTTTGCTTATCGTTATTTACAAAACTGGGCATAGCAATCCACGCTGTGTTTTGCGCAGGCCAAGTTAAATCGGTTTCAAGCTTATCCCCATTATAGGAATGTGTTAAATGCTTACTTACGCTCTTTGGCTGAACAGACCAATCAAGGGCTTTATTGTAGGATTGTCCATTGGTTTTAATAAATTGACATTCTTTTAGAGGTGTTAAAAATGGATTGCCCTCATCAACGAGTAATCGCCAACCTTGCTGCCACCAATGCCCAGGCTGTGTAACCTGTCCATGAAACTTAAACACTCTTTGTCGCATTAACGTCTCGGTACTTTGCCCATCGCAGCCACTTATCACGTCGCCTTTATTTATATTATCTGTTTCACTGTAATACACTTTTAATGCATCACCTCGCCAAACTGCACGAAAACCAGGCCAGCGACGAGCAGGTCGTTCAACGCGTGAAAACACACCGGCATGACCATCTTGTAGCACAGTACTAAAACGCGCAATTGCTGCAACATGAACCTGTGGTCCGCTCGCTTTAGCAGAAAGTGCAAGTGCTTCTGCTTTTGCTTGCTTTAATAATTCAGGAAAGGCTGGGTTGTTAACATCAAACATGCCAGGGTGATTTTTTGCCGATATGCTGTAAGCAGCTTCAATATCACGCTCAGTAACACTGCGCCATTGCTCTGGGGTTTTAGGAGTAAGCGATAATTCGGCCATACTCAAGGTAGGCGTAATTATTAAAGCGCTCAATAAAGTACGGCTAACTATTTTTGTTTTTATGTTCATGAAAATCCATTTAAAATTAGGCTATATAATTACTGTAAACTCATTTGGTGGAACTAAAAATATCTTAAATCCAATAAGTATCAGCAAATTTTTTACAGCAATAACTTAGCAACAATAAAAGCAGCTAACAATGAGTGAAATTTAAAATGAACTGGCTTTAAATTAAGAGCAACAGCTTACTTAGAGGTTTGTTCAATTTTGGTTTGCAGTAGTGTTATGCGGGCGTTGAGTTTTCTAAAGGTATACTGTGAATAGAAAAAGTTTAAAAAGAAAGCAGCAAAACCTGAACAAGCAAGCCCTATCAATGGGCTGAAATAAAACATTAACAACAAAACAATAACAGCCATCGCTATCGTAAGTCCCAAATAATGAGATGCACTAAATAACTTTCGGTTATTTTTTTCAAGCTGAACTATGTGAGAATCTATATCCATTAAAAATTTCCTTTTAACAAATCAAAGTTAACTATCTTGAGATTTAGGTAGCTACATAAGCAGCATCTAAAGAAGTCCATTCATTCCACTGCGTCTTTGTTAATCGATATAACTGTACGGCACGACCATGAAATTCATGATTGCTATAATCTGTAAAGCCAATTTTCTTTGCTACTTTCAATGACGCAATATGCTCAGGTTCAATAATAACTACGACGGATTGATGAGTAGTTTGAGTAAACACATACTTTAAAACACTTTTAGCCGCTTCGCAGGCTAAGCCTTTATTCCAAAAATCGACCGCTAATCGATACCCTAAATTAGGCTCTTCGTTACCCGCGACACTTTGTGGTGAAATACCACAAAATCCAATCAATAAATCGCTGTTTTTATCTATTAGTGCCCATGGGCCCAAACCATATGAGTCGTAGCATTGTAAACACCACTTTATAAATTCACCAGTTGCGGCTTCATCGCACACACCACGAATTGAGTATTTCATCACTTCATCGTCACTAAGAATTTTACTTAATGCCGGCACATCATCAATTGAAAACTGCCGAATAAGCAACCTTTGGGTTTCACAAATTTTCACTCAAACCTCCTTGTAATTACAGCTAAAAACTTTCAAAAAAACCAAGTAATTAAGGTAGGTCTCTTAGTTATTTAGTTCTTTTTATGTTTTGAATGCCACATAAAGTATCCAAATAATATGCCTACTAAAGGAAATATTATTAAAGATGAAATGATTCCATCAAAAAAATCTTGCTCACCTGTAAGGTGCATGATTAATTGAAATAAAATAGCTGTAGAAATTCCCCAGCCTAAAGGACCTCTTAGTAAAATAAAACGTAATTTAGTATCGTTTATATTCATGAGTCTTCCTTAATTTATAAGCCCAAATAATGAGCTAAAATCAACACAATGCTGATGTATTTCTTAGATTGACAAGCCTAACGTTTAAACAAATGATAGGCACTAGTGATTGTTTTAAATTAATGCTATTGAAAAAACACTTAACCAACTTAATTGAATACCATAAGAGATACGTTGATAGGTACCAGGTTTACTTTGTAGTTTTATTGCTTTAGCCATAGCAAACAGATAATAAACTGTAGCGATAACAGAAACAATTGAAAAAACACGAAAGTATAGAGAGATAACTTCTGTGGTTGGACTAATAGCTATTAATATTGGTGCTACAACCAGCGAAAGTAGCATAATAAAACCAGCCCAAGAATGTACCTTGCAGCTAAAAGTTGGATGTTTAGTAAATGGGTCAGCATCCATAGGAAAATAACCCGCAACCCAAGTACCAATACCATGCACTATAACTAACCAACCAGCAATATTAACCAATATAGAAACATTAGCCAATTGCGCCAAATACCAGCCAAAAAAGCAAAATAGAAAACCTAAAGGATAGTTATTAATTAGCGGTGACAGTTTTTCAGTTGGGCTTCCTGTTGCACCTAATTCACTACAAAATTGTTTAGAATGGCTGTAACCTTTATAAAACCGACTTGCTACATAAACACCAATGAATATCCATAATGTGACTATTAACCCTGAATAAATCGCAATCGTTTCAAACATCACCATAATCCTTTTTGTGATTAATTCACTAAAGCCTTTTTAAACACAGAGGAGAAAATGAGCCGGCTTCGAGTGACGAGCTGTGAGCTTGTACAAACAGCCCTGAGCTAGAACCTTTAATCTACTTTTTCAACCCAGCGCCTTATTACCCTCTTTGTGCATGATTCACTGAGGTTTTATTTCGCCTCATTAATAAATCATTTCTTTATTATTATAATTAACCACTAATCAAATGCTATCAGTATTAGTTTTAAAAAAAACAAAGCGCTACAACAATGCAGCGCTTTCATTACTTATAGGTTGTTTGTTTAAACTAAAACGCCTTATTAAAAGAAGCCAAGGGGATCTTCGCTGTAACTTACTAATAAGTTTTTAGTTTGTTGGTAATGATCGAGCGCGAGTTTGTGCGTTTCGCGGCCTATACCAGACTTTTTATAACCGCCAAACGCAGCGTGTGCTGGGTACATATGGTAACAGTTGGTCCATACGCGACCGGCTTCTATTTTGCGACCAAAGTGATAAGCGCGGTTCATATTACGGCTCCATACACCTGCGCCTAAACCAAATTCTGAGCTGTTAGCCAATTCGAGCGCTTCGGCTTCGTCTTTAAAGGTCGACATTGAAATAACGGGGCCAAAGATTTCTTCTTGGAACACGCGCATATCGTTAGTGCCTTTTAATAAAGTAGGTTGAATGTAATAGCCACCATTTAGCTCATCGCTAAGTTGCTCAACATGACCGCCACTGAGTACTTCAGCACCTTCTTGTTTGCCAATATCAATGTAACTTAAAATTTTATCAAACTGTGCTTTAGAGGCTTGCGCCCCTACCATGGTTTCGCTGTCTAGCGGGTTACCGCGTTTAATTTGCTTGGTACGTTTTAAAATGCGTTCTATAAATTGCTCATAAATATCTTCTTGAATGAACAAGCGTGATGGACAAGTACATACTTCACCTTGGTTAAAGTAGGCAAGAATGGCGCCCTCAATTGCTTTATCTAGGTATGAGTCGTCTTTTTCCATAACATCGTTAAAGAAGATATTAGGTGATTTTCCCCCAAGTTCTACCGTTGAAGGAATAATATTTTCAGCTGCGCATTTTAAAATATGTGAACCCACAGGGGTTGAGCCTGTAAAGGCAATTTTAGCTATACGCGTATTAGTTGCCAGTGCTTCACCGGCTTCTTTACCAAAGCCATTTACTACGTTTAGCACGCCGCCGGGTAGTAAATCACCAATAATTTCCATTAATACTAATATTGAGGCGGGTGTTTGCTCAGCAGGTTTAAGTACCACACAGTTACCAGCTGCAAGTGCAGGTGCTAGTTTCCATGCAGCCATTAAAATTGGAAAGTTCCACGGAATAATTTGCCCTACAACACCTAATGGTTCATGAAAATGATACGCCACCGTGGTTTCGTCTATTTCACCAATACTGCCATCTTGAGCACGCAAGCAACCGGCAAAGTAACGAAAGTGGTCCGCAGCAAGTGGAATATCCGCGGCGAGGGTTTCGCGAATGGCTTTACCGTTATCCCATGTTTCGGCCACTGCAAGTAGCTCTAGATTTTGTTCAATGCGATCAGCAATTTTTAATAAAATATTACTGCGCTCGGTAACTGAGGTTGTGCCCCACTGCGTTTTTACGGCATGCGCTTTATCAAGCGCCAAATTAATATCGTCTTTGTCAGAGCGGGGAATTTTACAAAACACTTTGCCATTTACAGGGCTAATATTCTCAAAGTATTGACCATTAACGGGTTCAACCCACTCGCCGCCAATATAGTTACCATACTGCTGTTTAAATGTGATGAGTGCGTCTGCTGTGCCTGGATTTGCGTAAATCATATGTGTGTTCTCTTGTTGTTGTTAGCTAAAAGTCTAAGCCGAAATACCAGCAACTTGTTAGGGTAATGTAGCAAGTTGCTTTATATTTAATCGGTATTGATTGACATTAGACTATTAAGCGCTTAAAAACTTGATTAGCAGTCCAAAAAAATTGTCTGTGAGTCCAAACGATTTAATCATTAAAAAGGCTGATTATGTATTCGTCACAGTTAAATAAAAAACGCCAACAACTTGATGTACTTATTGAAAACAAAGTGAGCTTTGCTGCCGACAACAGCGAACTGAGTATTTATGATACTTATAAAAGTGCGCAAAAAGTGGCGCTGCATTCAAACGAATTACTGTTTTGTGCCATGCTCAGTGGCAAGAAAATTATGCATGTTGAGAATAGTCATTATCATAAAGCGTTTTTACCCCACGAATCGTTTGTATTAGCGCCCGAGCAAGGGGTGCTGATTGATTTTCCACAGGCAACTCTCAACTCACCTACCACCTGTTTAGCGATTGAAATCAGCACAGATAAAATAACCAATGTGGCTAATGCGCTTAATATGCAGCAAAACTTTGCTAGTGATACCTTATTTGAATACAGCCCTAATTTAGTGCATACCCAACATAATGCGCAAACTCAGCAGTTATTAGAGCGAATGGTGCATTTATTTAGTGAGCAAGGCGCCGAGCGACACTACCTAATTGATTTATCGTTAAACGAATTGATCACCCGTTTACTGCAACAACAAAGCCGCGATTTATTAATGGCAAACTGCGATAAACTGCGTCTAAAAAGTAACGTGAGTGATGCTCTGCATTATATTGAAGAGCATTTAAGCGACACACTCGACATAGACACCTTATGCAAAATAACTTGTATGAGTCGTAGTAAGTTTTACCAGCAATTTAAACTCGCTTTTGGCACCAGCCCTGCGCTTTGGCAGCAACAGCTTAGGCTTAAAAAAGCCCGCACGCTTTTATTAGAAGGCCAAGCTATAAGTAAAGTGTGCTACGACCTTGGTTTTAATAGCGCCAGTCATTTTAGCCGTTTATTTAAGCAAACTTTTGGTATTGCACCTAAACAGTGTCGGCATTAATAGCGTATTTGTTTTCTAACTATGCAGTAGTTGAAAGCTATTAATAAAAAGACTAAGAGCAACTTAAATTATTTATGCAAGATCGCGCTACTATCTAGTGATATTTAATTGAGATCCCATTAATCGGGTTTAAGCCGCAAAAATTTTAACCTTATCGAATAGAACGCGTTTATTTAAAACCAAAAATAATTTTCCACAACCTTAAAAACATTATGTTTACAAAATAAAAACGGTTCGATAACATCAAAGTACCCAATTCAGGGTTTACATTTTAAATGGAGATTAAAATGATAAAACACCTTCTAAAACTTGCCTTTACTGCACTGCTTTTTTCCCATACAAGCAGCTTTGCCGAGATACAAATCGCTGAAGAAATGATCCGCTTTACAGATAAAGCCAATAAAATAGAGCAATGGCGACGTGGTACAACTAAGCGCTTTGATACCTTTGAACAGTTTTTTTTAAATGCTGGCGGTTACGCAAGTTATCAAACAGGCTACCTTTTTGATATTCGTAACGCGCATTGGCTCAGTTATGAAGAGGCAATTAAAGTCGCCCCTAATTTAAAAAGTGTCTTAAACAGTGAACAACTCAACGTTAATATCACTCGTGAAGAGCTTCTCGCTTTTACAAATATACAAGTACCTGCAAACACCCATTATGTGTATTTATACTTTGATACACCCACTGCAAAAGATGGCAGTTACTTATATTCCGAAGGAGGGGCTTTTACAGACTCATTAATAAAATCCATCAAACGACGAAAAAATGCTGCACTTACTCTACAAAAGCATGCAACGATACCGTGGTATTTAATTGAGATCCCATTAATAGGGTTCAACCCGCAATAGTGTTTAATTTATAGCGCCATGCGTGCTTAGTAGCTAAAAGGGTAATAAATGTTAACGATTCCAAAGCAAGATTCCAACTTAATAAAATCGCGAACTGTTTTACTGTTTGCTTTGGGGGGATTGGTATTAGTAGCAATAGTTTGGCTTGTGTTTACGGTATTATTTAGTAATAAAGCGTACGACATCAAATATTCAGCGGTAGAAAAGGGTGCGGTACAACAACAAGTTGCCGTGTTTGGCCGGTTAAAACCCCGCGTTTCAAGTAGTTTAGTGGCGCAAATAGATGGCCATATAAGCCAATTAAATGTACTTCCGGGTAGCCACCTAGACAGCAATACCGTTGTACTTACGTTATCTAACCCGCAGTTATTACGCCAATACGATATAGCAAAATTAAACTGGCAAAAAGCACAAGCGATGCATGTTTCGGCATTAGCTAAATTACAGCGCGAAGCAACGCAATTGGCTAACGATGTTGCTATGGCGCAAAGCGAACTAAAATTTGCAGAGCAAGAAATTGCCACTTTAGATGTATTACATAAACAGCAGCTACTAAGTGAACTTGATTTTTTAAAAGCAAAAACGCGGCTTGAACAAATTCGTTTAAAATTAGATTTAACAAAGCGCAGTGAAAAAGCTTTTTTAACGGCACTTGAATATGAAGAAAAAGCATTAGCCCTAACCCTTGAATCTGAAAAACAACAGCTAGCACTTACTTACAGCGATGTACAAAACCTTGAAATTAAAACCTCGCAAGGTGGTATTTTAACAGAGTTGCTTGATGGGATTGATGTTGGACAAGCCGTAAGTAAAGGAACGGTACTGGCTAAACTATCAGATAAAAATAGCCTTTATGCAGAGTTACTCGCACCCGCCAGCGCAGCTGACTCTATAAAGGTAGGCATGCCTGTGACGGTTGAAATTAAGGGCACTTCGTATAATGCAAAAGTTGTGCGGGTGTTTCCAAGTATTGAGGCGAATCAAATAAAACTAGAAGCTGCATTTATACAGCAAGTACCTACATCTGCAATCAGTAACTTATCTATCGCTGCTAACGTATTAGTAGCAGACAAAGAAAACACATTACGTATCGCCAAACCGATATATTTAGACCCTCGCCAGCTAACACAAAATGTATATATTTACGAAGAGGGAGAAATTTTAGCTAAAGAAGTAACAATAGGCCTACAGGGTGGACAATATATTGAAGTTATAGCTGGGTTAAATGAGGGGGAGTTAGTATTAAGTACGCTCCCAAATGACTTCGCTGAATTATAAAAGTGATGCAAAAAAATAGGCATAACAATAAAAAAAACCCACGCTAAGGAGTGCACAGTGGATCAGTTAATTACGTTAGAGCGAGTATCAAAGTCATTTTCTGCCAATGCCAAACCCGTATTGGAAAACATCGATTTAACAATTAATGACGGTGAATCAATCGCCATTTCAGGCCCATCTGGTAGTGGTAAATCGACTTTATTATCTATTATTGGTTTACTCGATGAACCAACAGCTGGTGATTATTTACTGCGCAGTGAAAATATTACAGCGTTGACCCGTAAACAAAAGAGTTTGGTGCGCAATGCACATATAGGCTGGATATTTCAAAACTTTAATTTAATTGCCAGTATGACAGTGCTGGAGAATGTAGTGCAGCCTATGCGCTTTAATAAAACCATAAAATCTAGTGAGTACATTGCTCGTGCTAAAGCCGTGCTTAATGATGTGGGATTACTAGATAAACATGCCACCACGCCAGATAAGCTTTCAGGTGGGCAACAACAACGTGTTGCTATTGCAAGAGCACTGGTCAATAAACCCGCGCTAATATTAGCGGATGAACCGACAGGTAACCTTGATCAAGCTACCGGTGATGAAGTAATGGCGTTACTACAAGCGCTGTGCGATAAAGGCAGCACACTTATAGTCGTTACACACGATGAAAAAATTGCTCAACGCTGCAAGCGCCGGATCAGAATTTTAGATGGGCGGATAGATTATGATGGTAAGTAATCTAGGCTTTGAGCTTTTAACACAATGGCGACGTTGGCGTGGGCAATATTTAAAACTGGCTATATTATTACTTGGTTTTGCTTTAACCGCCGCCCTTTTAAGTATCGCGTTGCGCTTGGGCAGTATGCTTTTTTATGAAAACCCAAGCTGGACCAATACCCAAAAGCCTTTGTATACATTAGGAAGGCTAAGCGAAGATAACCGTTTGAGTGCAGTTAGTAAACAAGCGATTGTTCAGCTAAAAACACTACCAATGGTTGAAGATGTATCATGGCTCGTGTTTAAAGAATTCAACTTTTCGATTGATAACGCAAAGTTAAGCAATGTCAGAAGTGCTATTTTTTCGCCTAATATGGCCGACAATTTGGCGATTGACGAGTTAAAAAATAGCAAGGTGTCTGGTGCGTGGATCACCGAAAAATTTTGGCGAGAAAAACTCAAAAGTGATGCCAATATTAAAGGCAAAATACTTTCCTATAAACGCCTTGAGCAAGGTATACCAATTCTTGGTGTTTTAGATAAAAAATATAATCAAGTGGGAGTTAACCATATTGATGTATGGCTACCCGAAGACATTCTGCGCTATTCGACCCCTTTTACTAATGACTCAATGGTAGACCGGTTTTTGCAGGCGGCTCCTTTGTATTACGCTGTGTTCTCAGCAAAAATGTCTTTTGATCCTGAGCAAACTAAAAAGCAATTGGAGAGTATAGATTTAAGTGTTAAAGGCATGTCTTTTGGTAGGTCACCATTGCCGCTAGTTATTTTTTCGGGCGTAAATTTTGATCCTAAATCGCATCAGCACATGGTACTGCTATGGCAGTTACTTATAGGTTTAATTGTTACGCTGTTTTTTATTTTAACATTTAGTTTATTTTCAATTTCTAGCAGTAAAGCCATTGTGTTTGCCGATGAATATAAAACTTTACGGTTATTAGGCGCACAATCAAGCGACTTTATTCGATCTGCACTCCTTTTTGCATGTCTGAAAATCGTGGTGATAAGTCTGCTTAGCGTGCTAAGTCTATATTTGCTTAGTCAGCTAATTATTAGCAGTGCCAGCTACCAATTATTATTTACTGATAAAGATTTGTCTGTAGATAGTGCCAGTTTTATCAGTGCAATCGCGATGATAGCTGTGAGTGTAATAGTATGTGCCCTCGTTCCCCTTGTGAACTTGCTTAAGGGTTCATTGTTTAATCGTATGGCAAATACTCGGGTATCGTTGTTTCAAAAGACGTTAGCCGGAGGTATTTTAATTATTCAATTAAGCGTAGCGCTAACGGCAGCCTATGCGCTAAGTCATGTGGCTCACACTCAGTGGCAGCAATATCATCAAAGTAATATTGACTTATCAGTTGCTCAGGTACGTATTGACTCCGGCCACTTTGCGATTTCTTGGCGCCAAGCCTTAAACCAGGTACAGCAATTAGACCCGCAAGCCGTCATATTGTCATCCCCTTTTGAAAAACTTCACCAGTATACACTTGAAGACCAGCGTCTTAAGGAGTCTCTCGATATCAAAACAGTCTACGCGAGTAGCCACTTTTTTGATTTACTTGATGCGGATATTCAAGGCAAACAATTAGCTAATTGGCAAAATGGCGTAATCATCAACCACGCCCTTGCTAGGCATTTAACTAGTTCGCAAGAGTTGAGTTCACTCATTGGCACGACGATTAATTACGGTCTAGAAAACCAGCAACTCACTATTGCAGGGATCAGCGAAAATATACCGCATTGGGGAAGAAAACAAAGCATTATGCCCACTTTATATTTACCTTTTAATACTTATGATGAAGAAACCTTAAAAAATTTTTCCGTGTTATCAAACAACATTAATGCACTTAGTTACAACAGCGACTTTACTCACTGGCTTAACGAGCAAGCCGCTAGCATTACTATTCATATAACCGAAACTTTAGCAGATATTTTGGCCAAGTTTGATCAGCAATCAACTGATTTACTCTGGTTTGGCTTTATAATTACATTGATTATTTTAGTCGGTATTTTTAGCGGGATATGGTATCAAGTACTCGCACAACTTAGGTTAGACAAACAATCTATATGCGTGTTACTCGCTATTGGGGCTACTGACGGTTATGTCATTTTTAGCCGCTGTAAAGAAATACTCTTTGCTTTTATATTAGCGATCATTGCGTGTTTTATTTTTTATAAACTGATTGGCTCGACTTTACTTGGCTTTGACCTAGTTGCATTATTCATCGCACTATTAACCACACTGGCATTGTGTTTAGTTGCAACGTTGTCACCTTTAGTTAAATTACTTAAAACCCCTATTCAGCAAGCTTTAAGAGAATTTTAAGGAATACTGGGCTATGTGTATGAATACACATAGTCCGAATTAGCAATAAATTATTTTTTAGTTAAATGTAGCGACTGATAATGGAGTATATTTTAAATTTGCTCTTTGATTTAGCCTTGAATATGCTAGATTGTTTGCAATGTTGTATGTAGTAATGAGTCGCTGATGAGTAAACCCACCCGCTGGACATTAAAAAGTATCGCCAAAGAGTTAGGTGTGTCTAATGCTACGGTATCAAATGCGTTTAATCGCCCTGATCAACTCTCGGCTAAACGACGCGAAGCCATACTTAAAGCTTGCAAAGAGCTCGGTTATTATGGCCCTAATAAAGCGGCGCAATCTTTGCGAAGTGGCACATTTAATATTGTTGCTTTAGTGCTGCCAGATAGCGTGGAATATATGGTGTCAGACCCTGTCGCCAGTAGCTTTATGCGTGGTGTAACCTCAGTGCTTGAAAAAAACGGCATTAATGTTTTATTGTTTTCAGGCAATAGCGACAATCTCAATAACGTTGTTGATTTTGTTGATGGCTTTATTTGTTATGGTCGCCCGCGAAATAAAGCACTGGTAGAGCAACTAAAAACAGTACAAAAACATGTGGTTACTGTGGATTTTGATATTGCCCGCAACGCATCAATTAACATAAACAACGAACAAGCCAGTTACGAAATAGCAAAACATGTTTTGCACAGTGCAACTGATAACGTGGCAATATTGGGCTTGAGATTACTCGATGAAAATGTATTGTGCCGAGTTTACGAACATCATGAGTTTGAAACGGGTCAATCTATTTCTCACCAACGCTTACGAGGTTATCAGCGTGCGTTAAATGAAGCGAATGTAACGGTAGCCGACGACCGCATTTGGAATATTCCTGAAAGTAGCGAGCGTTTTGCCAGCATAGCTGCAAAAGAAGTATTAAACGCCTCACCACGCCCTGATGTGATTATATGTATGAGTGATTTAATCGCCCTCGCCACCATGCGAGAAGCAATAAAACAAGGGATAAAAATAGGGAATGAGCTACGTATTGTTGGATTTGATGGCATAGAAGAAGCAGCCCGTTTTGTGCCTCGCCTTACGACTATTCATCAAAATAGCCAAGAAAAAGGTGTAATAGCTGCTAACTTATTTATTTCTAAAGAAGAAAAACAACACGAAGTAGGTTACGCACTCGATATTGGTGCAAGTAGCTGAGCGCTGTTAGTAGCGCAGATAAAAAAGCCAAGCTTAAGTTGCTTGGCTTTTTGGTTTTCAACAAATAAAGCTATTTAAACTAATAAACTTTGTAAGTTTAAAGTGGTTTCTTGAGCACCATTAACCTGTGTAATAAGTGCGGTACGACTTGTAAAATCAATACTCAAAGAAATTGACTGTTGTTCAAGCTTCCACATTAAACAACATACACTAGCGCCACCTTGAGCAGTAAATTCACCAGCAAATGCAGGGTGTTCATTACGTATTTTAATTAACGCTATTAATCCTTTTACTACCGGCTTATTTAGCGCCTCATCTATTTTAGCGGCATCTAGATAAGGGCGATTAATGTCACGACCAACATTCGTGCTCGCCAGAAGCTCCATATCATTTTTGCAAGCAAATAAACCACCGTAATACACTTGTGGTACACCCGGTGCAAAAAATTGAATGGCGCGAGATAATAAGTAATCAAAATCATTTGCGCCCAATGCATCGTAATACGTACAGTTAACTTGATATAGGTCGACGTTACTTGCAGCTGCACCTGTTGCTTTACGGCTCTGGTTATTGCTGTTGGCATGCATGGTTTCTACTAGATTATCTATTTGAGATGCGTTTAACAGCCCTGGCTTATCGCCCATTGGACCCGCGTCAATAATGCCAATGCCATCATGGGTGTCTAGTACAGTTAAACAATTACGTGGTGAAATTTGTAACCACTTAAGCAATGCGTCTACGTCATTATTAAATAAGCTATGTAAAATAAGCGGGGGTAAAGCAAAGTCGTATACCATGTTTACGCGCTTAGCCACGTCAACTTGAGTTTGATAATGACTATGAATTTCAGCAATGGTTTCCATGCCTAGATCATTTGCCTGCTTTGAGAGTTTATCTAAATAGGCAAATGTTTCATCGAGCATAAAACAGTTAGTACCTGCTTGCTTAATGGCGTAACCCGCTGCATCTAAACGAATAATGTTTACGTTGTTAGCAGAAAATTTAGTAAGTACGTTATTTAAATAAGCAATGCCTGCTTCTACTTTTACATTTATATCAATTTGGTTGTCGGTAAAGGTGGTCCAAAAATCATACGTTTGACCATCACCGCATTTCATTGGTGTAAAACAGCTTCCAGGCCGTGGACGGTAAATGGCTTGTTGTTCTTGGTTGCTCATCCCATTAGGGAATACGTCTTCTTTAGTTAAAAATAAATCCCAAAATTCAGAGGCTTTGCCTTTGGCCAGCACATCCTGAAATTGAAACGATTGCGCCGATACATGGTTCACTATTAAATCGGCCATTAAATCATGATCTTTTCCAAGTGCTTGAATATCTGACCAAGTTCCTATTCGGGCATCAACTTCACTATGATCAATTGGGTCAAAACCTGCATCGCTACCATCTATTGGGTTATAAAATGGTAATAAGTGTACTCCTGCAAAAACGTCTTTAAGTGGACCCTTTAGAAGTGCTGTTAATGCGTTTATATCTTTACCGGTGATTCGATCAGCGTATGTGATCAATTGAACTTTATTCTTCATCATGTGTGATTACCAAGTTGAAACTTAATCGATTAAGATATATCTTTAACTAGCAAGTAAGAATTTACAAGTAATTTTTAAATATTTTACATACAAATATCGTGGCTCGATTAATACTACAATAAGTTACTGACAACTTAATGTGTGTTACCAAGCATTTAACGAGGAAAAGCAAATGACAAAATCACACACACACGTAAGCAGCGATCCGTTGCAACAAATTCGTTGGCTCACATACATGATGTTTTTTATGTTTGCCATGACCTCTGACGCCGTTGGCATGATCATTCCCGAACTCATAAGTGATTTTGGATTAAGTATGACCCAAGCCAGTGCGTTTCATTATGCGCCTATGGCCATGATTGCAATAAGTGGATTATTTCTAGGCTTTTTAGCCGATAGCCTTGGCCGTAAAAAAACGATTATGCTTGGATTATTAATATTCTCTGCAAGTTGTTTTTTGTTTGCAATTAGTAGCAGCTTTATATTTTTTGTTTTTTTACTGTGCTGTATTGGCCTTGCCATTGGTTTATTTAAAACCGGTGCATTGGCGCTTTTAGGCGATATTTCTAATAGCAACGAAGAGCACACCAAAACCATGAATAAAGTAGAAGGCTTTTTTGGCATTGGTGCCATTGTTGGCCCTGCTTTAGTTGGCGTGCTGCTGGTTCAAAATGTAAGTTGGACTTACCTTTACATCATTGCTGGCATTATGTGTTTGATTTTGGCATTGCTTGCTTGGCGTGCCGATTACCCTGCTGTGGTAAAAAATACAGATAAGCCAGCCTCACTAAAAACGACTATGAAAATGGTTAAAAACCCTTATGCACTGGGTTTTTCACTTGCAATTGCTTTATATGTTGCCACCGAAGTTGCCATATACGTGTGGATGCCTACTCTACTAAAAGATTACACTGGCTCATGGCCGCTGCTGGCCACTTACGCACTCACAATCTTTTTTGTGTTACGTGCTGCAGGGCGTTTTATTGCGGTATGGTTACTGAATAGGTTTAGTTGGCAAGGAGTTATGGCTTACTTAAGCTTTGGCATTGCGCTGTGTTACGTTGGCACTCTTTATGGCGGCGTTGATTGGGCTGTGGCTTTATTACCTCTCTCAGGTTTATTTATGTCGATGGTCTACCCTACTTTAAATTCTAAGGGAATATCGTGTTTTCCTGTGCATCAACACGGCGCAGTAGCCGGTGTTATATTATTTTTTACCGCACTGTCAGCCGCCTTAGCACCTTTATTTATGGGTATGATCAGTGATTACTTTGGACACGTGCGCTACGGATTTTATTTAGCCACGGGTTTTGCAGTCATATTATTTTTAGCTATGCTATTTAATTATATTCGTGACCCATCAGCAACTGCATTAGAGCAAAACAACCTAGTCGCTGAGTAAATAAACAACTTTTAATGCTATAAAAACATTATAAAAATCAATGTTTGAGTAAAAAAACAGCAAATAATTAACAAAATAATTTGCTTATTGTAAAAACTTTGTTATTTTTACTTAATCGATTAAGTAAAAATAACAATTTCCCTTTGGGTTTAAAACGAGGCGTTCACATGACAACACACAACACACCTTTATATCTGATCAGTGCTTTAGCGCTCGCCGTTAGCCAAGGCGTTAATGCACAACAACAAGAGCAAAATACACAAGCGCAAGCTAACAAAGGGCTAGAAACAATTGTTGTTACCGGTGTTCCCCGCCGTACAACGATAATGGCGTCAAGTTCTTCTGTAAGCAGTGTGTCGCTTGAGCAAGTTGAGGTGTCTACGCCTCGCTCTACTGCTGAGGCATTTAGAATTATTCCTGGGGTTCGCTCAGAATCAACCGGCGGTGAAGGTAACGCCAACATTGCAGTACGTGGTTTACCAGTTGCCTCTGGTGGTGCTAAATTTTTACAGCTTCAAGAAGATGGCTTACCTGTTTTACAATATGGCGATATTGCATTTGGTAACGCTGACATTTTTATGCGCTTAGATAACACAGTGCAAACCATTGAATCTATTCGCGGTGGTTCAGCCTCTACCGCAGCCAGCAATGCACCGGGTGGCATAATTAATTTCATTTCAAAAAATGGCGAAAACGAATCGGGCAGCGTATCAACTACACTTGGCCTAGATTACGATACTATTCGAACTGACTTTGAATATGGCACATATTTAAATGACACTGTACGCTTTCATGTTGGTGGTTTTGTACGTCAAGGTGAAGGCCCACGTGAAACAGGTTACACATCAAATAAAGGTGGGCAAATTAAAGCCAACCTGACCAAAGATTTTGAAAATGGATACGTGCGTCTTTATTACAAACATTTAGATGATAAAAGTGTTGGCTACTTACCTATGCCAATGTATGCAAATGGTGACTCAATTCCTGGGTTTGACGCACAATCAGATACCCCGCATTCGGCATTATTTACTAAAACAGTGCGCTTAAACGGCGAAAATCAAATAAGCAGCGGCGATATTCGTGATGGTATGAATCCGCAAGTTGACTCAATTGGTTTTGAGGCTGTATTTGATTTAGACAACGATTGGCGTATTGAAAACCGTTTTCGTAAATCATCTGTAAGCGGTAATTTTAATTCATTGATCCCAGCTGAAGTTGGCGATGCATCAGCTATAGCGCAAAGTATTGGTGGTGTGGGTGCAACGCTTAGTAATGCGACCACAGGTGCTGCATTTAACGATGATTTAGCCATGCGTATTCATACGTTTGACGTAACCATGAATGACTTTGACTCAATTGTTAACGACTTCAAACTGACTAAATCGCTAAGCGATGATACTAGCGTTACTTTTGGCTATTATGCGTCAACCCAAAATATTGCCATGTCGTGGTTATGGAATTCCTACCTAATGGAGCTCAAAGGTGATAACGCTGCGCTATTAAATGTAACAGCCGCCGATGGGACTGAATTCTCTGAAAATGGCTTATACGCTTATGGCACGCCTTTTTGGGGTAACTGTTGCCAACGTGATTACGACACAGAATACGACACTCGTGCACCCTATGTTGCATTTTCAACTAAGGTGGGTGACGTAAGTATTGATGCTAGTGCCCGTTATGACAGCGGTGAAGCACGTGGTAACTATGCAGGCGCGGTTACCTCAACCGTTGATATGAATCGCGACGGTGTGATTTCTGTTCCTGAACAAAATGTTGCAGGTATTGACCTTGCAAATGCCAGCCCTGTTAATTACGACTGGGATTACGCATCATATTCAATTGGTGCCAATTACCAAATTGACTCAAGCCTTGCAACGTTTGCACGATTGAGTAAAGGCGGTCGCGCCAATGCTGACCGACTTTTATTTGGTAAAGTTCGCGCCGATGGCTCAGTAGCCGATGAAGATGCCGTTGATGAAGTAAACCAGTATGAGTTTGGTATTAAAAAGCGCTTTGATTCACTGTCAGTTTTTGCCACGGCATTTTATGCACAAACTGAAGAGCAAAACTTTGAAGCGACATCACAAACCTTTTTTGACCGCGAATATGAAGCAAAAGGGATTGAGGTTGAATCAACCTACTTTATTGATGCATGGGATTTTCGTGGTAATTTAACGTGGACAGACGCTGAAATTGCAAAAGATGCACTTACCCCTGAAGTGGTTGGTAATACGCCTCGTCGCCAAGCTGATTTAATTTACTCATTAATGGCACGTTACACTTATGAAAAAGGCTCTGCAGGCCTAAGCTTTATTGGTACTACCGATGCCTATGCTCAAGATAATAACGATCTTAAGTTTGATGGTTACACTCAAGTAAATGGCTTTGTAAGCTACGATTTATCAGAAAATCTTAATATTGCGTTAAACGTAAATAACCTATTCGATACGGTAGGTATTACTGAAGCAGAAGAAGGCTCAATACCTGATAACAACATTATACGCGCACGTGCTATTAATGGCCGTACAACGTCATTGACGTTTAAATACGCGTTTAACTAACCAACTTTAGTGTAACAATCGCTGAAGCTATGTTTGTTCAGCGATTGTTACACTAGTTTTAATAATTCTCCCTTGAATTTTGACCTAGCCATGCTAGGTTTTTTAGGATTTACACTATGACCAAATTACTTAGCCTTGGTGAACTGCTTATTGATATGCTGCCTCAAGACTCTCAAAACAGTGCTTATTTGCCCATTCCAGGAGGTGCTCCAGCTAATGTGGCAGTAGGTTACGCAAAGCTCGGCGGCAAAGCTGCGTTTTGTGGCGGTATGGGAGATGACTATTTTGCTAAACAATTAACTAATGCGCTTGAGCAATATAACGTAGATACTGAGTATTTATTTACCATAGAAGGCGCGCAAACAGCTATGGTTATTGTCAGCCTAGATGAAAGCGGCGAACGCAGCTTTAATTTTTATCGTCATCAAACAGCCGATTTACTGTTAACGAATGAGCATTTAAAGCGTATTAATTGGGATAAATTGAGTACCCTACACTTTTGTTCAAACACCTTAACCAATACAGCTATAGCAAAAACTACTGTGTGTGCTTTAAAGCAGGCTAAAAACAACCAAAAAATCGTTAGCTTTGATGTAAATTTACGCTACAGTTTATGGCAAAATAGCAATGACATTGAGCAAAACGTGCATGCATGCTACGCGTATTGCGATATTGTTAAGCTCTCACGTGATGAGTTAAATTTTTTAGCAACGCAACGCCAACAATCAGCTGATGCCTACTTACAATCACTGCTTGAATTAGGCGTCAAGCTGGTGTTTTTAACCGATGGTCCAGCCCCAGCGACTGTTTACCATAACGCTTTTACCCTCAGTGAAGCAGCTCCAACAATTACCGCTGTAGATACCACCAGCGCCGGTGATGCTTTTATTGCTGGCGTACTGTACTACTTAAACCACAGCGATAATGCAGTGCCACTTACTGATAAGCTAAATGATGAGTTAATAGTAAAAAAAGCGCTTCACTTTGGTCTTCGCTGTGGCTCAAAAGCATGCTTAGCTAAAGGCGCTTTTCCTGCGCTTCCCACGCAACAAACACTGTCAAAATAAACTAAGGTACTTACAAAAAAAGGCCACTGTTGGCCTTTTTTTACTAAGCGTCTAAATTACTGGTTTTTAGCCATTCTAAAGCGGCAGTAGCATTTTCAAAGTATTGTATTTCACCCGACATAAACCAACTGCCTAACTTAGCTATGGTAGATTGCCACTCTTTATTGCCGTAAATCGCTATTTTTTTAAACTCTTTGTTGTGCTTTAAGCCAAGTTTTAAATCGTCCCAAGCAGCACGAAGCTCCCAACCATCTAACTCGGTGCCATCTATTAATACATTAACAATAGGATGTTTAACTTCGCCTAACGCTGAATCGATCATCGGGGTGATCACTTCATAATCTTTGTGAGTTAAGGTACCAATTGCCTTAAGTGTTAAGAAAAACTCATTGCCTGAGCGCTCAATACCAATCGACAAACCATGTGTTAAATTAACCATAACTCAACCCTTGAATGAAAAGAGCTTAAATTATAGGCAATAGTTAAAAGCTTTTACTTGAAGCAGATCAAAAAAGTCACTTAATGCAGATTTATTTTTTGAGCTAATTATGTTTTTTTAACCGATTAACTTGGTTTTTTACATCGTTTAAATAGCCGGTTTTTATCCATACTCTTGCGCCATTGTTACCCGCTGTGGCGTTTATTTGGCTATTAACAGGAACTCTAAGCCAGCTGTGTTTTTCAAGTGTGTCGTTATGCTCTTGTAAAGTGCCATCCAAAACCAACAACTCAGCGCCACCACTCACAGTGAGCGTTAAAGATTGATTAGCATTAAACTGTACAATACTCACTGTTTCATACGTATCTTGATATAACAAAATGACATTTAGGTCATTAAATTCGGGGTTTTTCTGCCCTTGCATCTGCTGTGTGAGAATACGAACGTGCTGGCGATCTTCTGGCTGAAACTGCCACAGTTTTACAAATATAATGCAACCATCTTTTGAGCCAGGAGTATGCTTTGATTGCGGAGGATTACGAATATAGGCACCTTCTGGGAAATCGCCATGCTCATCTTGAAATACCCCATCGAGCACTAACAACTCCTCGCCCCCAGTATGAGTATGTGGGCTAAAGTGGCTGTTTGGCGCATAGCGTACAATACTAGTGGCTCGAGCAATTTCGTCGCCCACTCTGTCAAGTGGACGTCGATCAACACCCGGCATGGGCGAAGCTATCCATTCAAGTGACTCGCTATGTACTACGACACGTTGACTAAAGTCGGCAGCAATTTTCATATTTGACTCCAAATTATTAATTTATAGCAGCAATACTTTGACGCTGAGCGACCTTTTGTTGCCATGCAATTAAGTGCGTGAGTTCAGTAGGAATAGCAATTTGTGCAAAGCCTGCAAACACAAGTCCTGCGTATAAGGTAATATCTGCAACACTAAATTGTTCACCTGCCACATAAGTTGAGTTTGCTAATACGCTATTAAAATAAACCAAGCCTTGCTGTGCTTTTTCAGCTTGCTTTTCACCCCATGCAACATTTTGATAGGTTTCAAGTTTAGGTCCTAATCCATCAGTAGCATGATGAAAGTAAGTGGCAATTGCATCAAGTACCATCGACTCAGCACGTTTTTGCATCATATTAATTACTGCGCGTTCTTTTGCCTCAACACCAGTTAATGAAGGGCCTGCAAAAGCGGTATCAATGTATTGTGTAATTGCAGTGCACTCGGCAATAAAAGTACCATCATCAAGCTCTAGTACAGGTACACCTGCCAACGGATTCTTTGCCAAGAAAGCCTCACTGCGGTGCTCCCCATTTAATAAATCAACAGCAACAAACTCTACTTTATCAGTCGCATTTTTTTCAGCAAGTGCAATACGAACCCGTAACGGGTTAGGGAAATTTTCTACGTCATAAATTTTCATAATTATCTCTTATATTTTTAACAACAGCCTAAGTTAATATTGGCAAACACAATCTACCTACTGATAGGTAATTTATAGCAAGCGCTTAGTGTTTGCAAACTAAAAATAAAAGAGCTTGAAAATAACTACCTACTGGTTGATAATTTTTTCAGATAACAGCAAGGAAATATCAAAATGAGTAAAAAAGCAGCCCTGCTACAAGCCGCAGAAAATAAAGTGCGACTGGGTGGATATAGCAACTTTAGCTTTAGAGAACTTGCTACTGAGATTGGTATAAAAAGTGCCAGTGTGCATTATCACTTTCCAACGAAAGCTGATTTAGGCGCTGAACTCGCGCATCAATACACCGATGCCTTTATTGCAGTACTTGGCGATCCGAATGCACATAAAGCAAACGGTAAAAATCCCATCGATATTTACACTCAGTTATTTAGAAATGCGCTCGTGATAGACAAAAAGATGTGTTTATGTGGCTTACTCGGTGCAGAAAGCGACAGCCTACCCGATAAAGTGCGGGTTGAAGTTCAGCGGTTTTTTAATAAAAACTTAGACTGGTTAACTCAAGCACACGCTACGAATGGGGAAGAAAACCCTGCTCGCGCGGCAATACAAACAGTGAGCTTATTAGAGGGTGCAATGATTATTAGTAAAACCCTAGATGATATTAGCTACTTTGAACAAGCCACTTTTTAAGTGCTTATATAAAAAAGCGAGCTTCAATAAAGCTCGCTTTTTACATTAATAACTATGTAGTTTTAAGCTGGATGCACTTTATGTTTTGAGTGCACAAAAGCTAATGCAATAAAGCCTATTACCGCTACCACTACACCAATAGGCTTACCTAAGTCACTTGATAAGTTTAACCCAATTGCCGCAGTCATAATGTAAGATAAGGTCACTGCGGTTGCGATCACGGCGGGTATACTAGTGATCCAATGGAATGTACCACGGTCAAATAGGTACTTGGTCGCAAGCCACAACACACTGGTAGAAAGCAGCATATTTGAAAACGCGAAGTAGCGCCAAATAACTGAGAAGTCGAGCTTAGTCATAAAGTAAGCAATGGTTAAAATTGGCAATGCTAACAACAAACGATTACGTAAACTTTGCGGAATACTAAACGCATCCACCATTGTTAGGCGCAGTGAGCGGAACGCCGTATCACCTGAAGTGATAGGGAAAACAGCAACAGCAATAATAGCCATAATACCACCAAATACACCTAAGTAGCTGTTTGCAATATGGTTAACAACTAAGCCTGGACCGCCTAAATCAAGCATCGATTTTAAACCCGCATAACCTTCTGGGAAGGCAGCAATACCAGCAAGCGCCCACACACAACCTACAATACCTTCGCACATCATCGCGCCATAATAAACCGGGCGTACATATTTTTCGTTAGTTAAACAACGAGCAATAATAGGTGCTTGCGTTGAGTGAAAACCACTAATGGCACCACAAGTAATGGTGATAAATAGCAACGGCCAAGTAGGCAGTCCATCAGGGTTTGGGGCTAAAAAGTCGTGAGCATGATCGGCTTCAAAATACGCTAAAAAGTCGCCAGCTACTGGTAAATGGGGTGCGTTGATTAACAGTGAGACTGCAATAGCAACTGTCATTACAATCATTAACAAGCCAAAAATAGGGTAAAACTTAGTGATGATTTTATCGATTGGTAATAACGTGGCTAAAAAGTAGTAAGCTAAAATAGCGAGAACCCAAAATGTATTACTAGCAAAAATGGTGCCTTCAAATGCATCTAAGTTACTCAATAATCCTGCAGGGCTCATAATAAACACTACACCAACAAAGAATAACAACATAGCAGTAAATATAAGCATAAAGCCTTTAAATACTACGTTGTAATAATGGCCTGCAATTTCAGGTAAACTTTTACCGTCTTCTTTAATACTCATTACGCCAGAGAAAAAGTCGTGTACAGCTCCACCTAAAACGTTACCAAGTACAATCCAAACCAGCGCTACTGGGCCATACAAGGCGCCAAGTATAGGACCAAATATGGGGCCTACTCCTGCAATATTCAAAAACTGAATTAAAAATGCACGAACAGGGTGAATAGCAACATAGTCAACACCTTCGCTAAAACGCTTCTGTGGTGTGTCTACTGTCGAGTCCATACCCGCTTGTTTTTCAACAAACGGGCTATAAAACTTATAGCCTAATATTAAAATAGTCAGGCAAATAAAAAAGATGATCATAAAGCACGCTTCTCTTTTTGTATGTGTGTATAGGGCACAGTATTGCAGCCCAAAATTTAAAATAACAATTGAACGTAGCATATGAAAAAACACGCAACAATGAGACGTTTGGCTAATGCGCTTACAAAATGAAATTTATTCGAAAAAATAAAACTAAGTAAAAGCTTAAGTTACTCATAAAAACAGCATTAAAAAACGTTAAAAGTACTTATATTGCGACTAAAATCTATACGCCAATTTGCAATAATAGCTACACCTGAGTGATTAATTAGCCTACGATAAACATTATTACTACTTTAAATTTACTGCCTTTGCCCTACATGGCTTTGCCAAAAAACAAGGATGCCCTCAATGACACCGTTTACTACGCCCGATTTATACGATGAACATCGCGACCATGTGCAAGTTGCTGACAGTGGCTTGCAACACTTTGGTAATAAAACTCACTTTTATGGTCAAGTAGTGACCGTCACCTGCCCTGACGACAACTCATTTGCTGGTAACATACTGCATGAAAACGGTGAGGGAAAAGTATTGATTGTTGATGGTTTTGCCAGTAAACGTTTTGCCTTTATTGGCGATATGATTGCAGAGCGCGCACTAAAAAATGGCTGGCAGGGCATAATTATTAATGGTTGCTGTCGCGATATTGAAATTCTTGCCACACTTGATTTACCTGTAATGGCGCTAGGCGCAACACCGCGCTGCACCACTAAGCGCGGTTTAGGTGCTAAAGATCACCCGGTTAATATGTTAAACACCACAATTAATACCGGTGATTGGGTATATGCTGATGTAAACGGCTTAATAATTAGCTCTAAAGCGTTGTTTTAATCCCTCGTAATAGTCGTTAACAAAAAAAAGCAGCTCGAAAGCTGCTTTTGTAATTTACATGATTTTTTAAAACCCAAATTCTCAGGTTAAAATTAAAGTGCTAACCATACATCGGTTGAACCAGGTTCGTTCCCTTGAGTCCACCATTTAGCTTGGTACTTATTACCTTGATAAGAAACTTCATCACCACTGTTATAAATAGCCGTTGGCTGCCAAACTGCGACACCCGTACCATCTGTAGGTTGTGTTGTTGCTTCCCATGCACCACCTAAATCAGGACGCTCGCCTTGAGTCCACCACTTTGCTTTATATTCAACGCCGTTATAAGTAACGACATCACCACCAACGTATGCAACACTCGCATCCCAGCTTCCTGTAGGTGGATTTGTAGTATCAACGTTTGTAACTGTTACGCTAAAGCTTTGCGTTGTGGTTAATGCGCCATCACTGACTGCAACAGACACTGTGAAGTCTGTATTGGTATCTACAGCGCCAGCCTCAATAGTTACGTTTGCATCACTGCCCACTAATGTTAAGCCTGCTGGTACTGTCCACGTATACGAAAGGGCGTCGTTTTGAGCATCATTAGCCACTACAGCTACACTTGCTGATGCGCCCTCTTCAACGCTGATATTAGCGATAGCATCAACGCTCGGTGCTGTGTTTTCGCCTCCTGATGTTGGCGCAATAACATTAACAACAACATCACGATTAACAGTTGCTTGACCATCTGATACCGCAACAGTTGCCACATACTGTGTATCTGCAGTCACTGTTGGCGCTGTAATGACTAATGATGCACTATTTTGTCCAGATACCACCAGTGCGCTATCAGCATTCCAGCTAAAGCTAAGTGGATCGTTATCTGCATCAGTTGCAGAAGCTGTTACTGTAATACTCTCGCCTGAATTAACAGACACTGATGAAGACACAGAAACAACTGGCTTTTTATTTGTTGGCGGAGCAACTACTCCTCCTAAACCATCATGCATAGCATTAAGAATCTCACCATTATCCGCATCTATTTCCCATGCAAATAAACCACCTAAATTATACTGATTAACATACGCTCCCTTCGCCAGTACTGACTTACGGCTATCATAAGTAATTAGTTTACCGGTTGCACGATTCCATACATAAGCGGCTTGCGCTTGCTCATCATAACCCACTTCAAAACCATTAATACCGGTGCCCGCCGCACCAATCATATTTGCTTTAACGCCTTTGTAATCAATAACCCCATCTTCCCATACGCCTTGTGCCGTAGAGCCTTTTAACGGGCCATTACCAGGGGCAGTCATTGGGTTACCATCAATCGCTACATTTTGCGGGTAAACACCTTCCCAACCACGGCCATACATAGCCGTGCCGACGACGATTTTTTTCGATGGTACATTTTGCGCAAGTAACAGCTGCACTGCATTATCGGTGGTATAAGCAGGGCCTTTACGAGGTTCACCATTTTCATCAAGCCCAGTACCATTACATTGACCAGCACTCATATGTTCGCCACAGTAAAGTGCTGTTTGGTGACCGGTTACGTTACTCCATGCGCCATAAAAGTCATAGGTCATGGCAAAAATATAATCCATGTATTGGCTTGCGGCTTGGTAGTCTACATCTTCAATTTTATCGTAACCTGCACCAATGGCTGAGGTTAACTCGTAAGTACGACCTGTTTCTGCTTCTAGTTTATCAAGCATAGCGCGTAGCTCTTGCATTAGCGCCACATAGGCTGGGCCATCGTTGATTGGATCGCCAATGTCTGGGTTGGGGCCGTCACCACCTGGGAATTCCCAGTCAATATCTACACCATCGTAGAATTTCCATGTTCTTAAAAACTCTTCCATTGAGGCAACAAAGGTGTCGCGGTTAGCTTTATTGGTAAAGCCACCGAATGGGTCTGATAACGTCCAACCACCTACAGATGGTAAAATTTTAATATCTGGGTAACGCTGTTTAAGCGCCATTAGCTGAGAGTAAGTACCACGGATAGGGTCTTTTGCATCAACCCCTGGCAGTGCTTTTTGTACTGCGGCCCAAGGGTCGTGAATAACCACTTCGTAATCTGCAGAACCGGCACAAGCGGTTTCAAGTGCACGTTTAGGACCACCCGATAACGATGCGTTTTCACCACAAATTGGAATAAAGCCATACAAAATATGACTCAGATTTTGTGCTGGCATATTCGTTACATCATAATCACGGCCATAAATTCCCCACTCCACAAAGTAAGCGCCTGTAACTAAACCTTGTTTGATACCAATGTCGCGGTTATTTGGGTCAACATCCATGGGTAATGGTGCTAGGTGTCCGCCGTCGGTGTCAGCAATTACAATTGGTTTGCCTGCACTGCGAGCACAGGTCGTGCCACCTTCACATAGCTCAACATACATTGTATGGCGGCCCGCTTTATCATAAGGGAATGTGATAGTGCCACTTTTAGAACCAGCAGCAAGCGTGCCCTCATTGACTAGCATGTCATCAAAATAGACTTTGTAGCTATCGCCACCATCACCACTCCATGCACTCCACTGAATGTTGATATTAACTTGTTCAACACGGGTAACTAGCTGCTTATAAGAGCCGTTTCCCTCAAGATCTACCTCAACAAACGAATATTGCTGTGGTTCCCAATTAATGCTTGGTGTAGACGGTGCAGCAGATGCTGTGCTTGCAAATAAAGCAACACCGATGGCTGCGCTTAGTTGTTTGATATTCATAGGTCTCTCTTATCCATTATTTATGTAATTATTTAATAAGTTTGAACTGCAAAACTTAGGCTTTATTAAAGTTTGGTCCATACATTGGCTTGCCCTGGCGTATCGCCCTGAGTCCACCATTTAGCGCGATAGCGCTGTCCTTGATACGTTACTTCTGCGCCAGCTTGGTAGGCTTTGCTGGTATTCCAAGTGGCTGCTGTGTCAGCTTTCGAGGCTGATTCCCATGCCGCTGAGGTATCTGGTTGTTGGCCTTTGTTCCACCATTTAGCGGTGTAAATCACGTTAGCAAAACGGGCTTTATCGTTTGCTTGATAGATCTGAGTGCTGTCCCATTCAGGTACTGTTGGATCAACAGGGTCAACCGGATCGACCACAGGTACATCGTTAACCGTGACACTAAAACTGGTTTGGGTACTTAATTGACCATCCGATACAGATACTGCAATGGTGTAATCGGTGTTTGCTGATACCTCTGCAGTGGTTAAGTTGATGTTGGCACCAGAGCCTGTAAAGCTTAGCGGTGTAGGTACTTTCCAGCTGTAAGTTAGCTCACTTTGCTCATCATCAAAGGCATGCAGATGAATTGCTGTTGTGGTGTTTTCATCAACTACTAGGTTATCTGGGGTGTGTACAATGGGTGCGGTGTTTGTTGGCGCACCTTGCACACTCAAGGCATAGGTATAATTTGCATCGCTGCTATACACTTGGTTTATCAGTACGTCGGTTGCATCAAACGTAATGTCGCCCGCTTGGTTTTGCACCCCAATTTGCACTAAATGCGCGTAATCAAGGTTAAGTTGTTCAGCCAATGCTTGTTGCCAATTTGCTTGATTATCGGCATTGATTTTAAGCTGTTGGTTGATCACCTCTTGGCCTGTTTCGTCAAATAACCGCGCCCATACGGTGTCGCCTGCAATGGCATTTTGCCCTTGGCGAACAAAATAACCGACGCTAGTCCACGAATTTGGATCAGTCGGGCCTGCGTGATTTACTATGTTGATGTCGCTACAGTTATAAAAGCCTTCACCAACCACATCATTACGTTGCCAACGGCTATATAAAATGGCCTCGCCGCTACGGTCTTGCGGAATTGCAACACTCATTTCGTAGTAGCGTTTACCATCAGGGTCTTTAACAACCTCAATGTTGTCGTGCTCTTGCACTAGCTGTAAGTCTTGCCAGGTTAGTACGTCAGTTGCGCTATTGAAGCTTGGCTTGGTAATGTAAAACTGCCAAAAGCTTGGGTTGTGCGGGGTTGATGCAAGGTAACGTATTTGAATATCACCATTGGCATTGGGCACTACATCGCTGCGCTGCCAATGTGGTGATGGTAAATCCATACCCCGTTTGGCTGTATCGCCACCAGCACATAAAGTGCCGTTTGGTACATTGGCCTCAACTGCAGTTTGATTTAAATAGTCAGGAGTATTAACCGAAAATTCAATCGCTTGTACAAACTGCACCGTGCCCGATTCTAAATATGCGGCTCGACACGCAAGGTTAGGAATATTTGTGCCGTCTTCAGGCCACCAGTACCCGCCATCAACCTGACAAATTGCTTGGCGCGCTTTAGGGCTATCCATATAACCATGTGCTTGCACTTGCGGTGCTAGTGTACTGAGTAGTAAACCACTGGTAATTGCAGATAGCGTAATCGTGTTAAGTTTAATTGATGCCATTATTTTATCCTTTATAAGACTCAATACATGGGGCAAGCTCAGGCTTACCCCTCATTGTTTTGTAAATTACAGGCTACAACTTAAGCTCCAATCAGCTGTTACACCCGGCTCAGAGGTTGTCCACCATTTGGCTTTGTACACTGCATTGTTATGCACCATTAGATCGCCGCCAGCAGCATGGCTTGGGTTGCCCGCCCAGTCAGTTTGAGGAAAGTTTGGATAAGCAGGTATCGTGGCTATATCAACTCCTTCACACATACCTACAGGATCACCTCCTCCGTTATCTGGATTGCCCGTGCCATCATCCGGTGTTGCATCTGGTAGCATTGGGTATTCAGCTTTGAATGCGTAAGTTTTTCCATCTTTTTCAATGGTAAAGTTGCTAGGCCCAGTAATTGGCATGTAGTACATCACTTGTGCATTCACAGTTGCACCAGCGCTAAAGTCTTTTGGCTGACCGCCCCACTCATTGTTTAATGTGATTGAGAAACGGTGAAACTCGTTCTCATAACCACCAATGTTGTTACCGGCTGCGTTCGAGCCATTTACTTCTACAGCCATGCCCAGTTTTTCTTGTGCATTCCAGTTAGATTTAAAAATAGCGGAAGTTGATACCGGCACATCAAATGAGATTTTTGCACCACTTAAATCAAGACTTGAGTTATTAGTAAATGCAAACGTTGGGCTGATTGGGTAATTATCATCACCAATTGGGAAGTCTTTTGCTGTAAATGTGATATCTACGGCTTCAGCAGGCACTGTGAAGTTTGGATTTCCGCCATGCACATCATATGCAACACCGCTTTGATTAAACTTATCGTATGCTAATGAAGTTAACGTAGAACCCATGAAGTACTCGCCTTTGGCTGAGTCATAGTCAAAGTCACCTGCCAGCTCCCAGAACATGATACCGCCAAGACCATTGTTGATAACGTAATCAACCTTTGTTGCCATTGACTCTTCATCTTCTATCGAGAGGAATACTTTTTTATCTGCGTTCCATAACCAAGGTGCAACGGCAACGCTGTCATAGTGACGAGTATAAGTACCCGTTAAGCGGTCATCAGCGTCTGTATCAGGTGTTAAGCCATACACGCCTAAATACGAACCAACAATACCGTTTTCAAGGTTTTTAACATGCCATAAAGGGTTTGAACCTGCTGGCATTTCTTGGCCTGCATCGTTCTTATCATGCCAAAGGTTATCAATGCCTAACGCACCATTACCGCATTTGTTTTTCTCACCTACGCCGGTACCTTTAGCGCAATCAGCTTGATTTGGTAGCGCCGCTTGGCCCCATAAACCGTTTGTTCCGCCTGATACATCCTTAAAACCACGGGTGTAATAAGGTAAACCAATATTGATTCGACCCGCTGACATCGCACCACGGAAGTAACGCACTGCCCAATCAGTATTTAAATAGCCAATACCTTCAAACTCTTTGGTGCCGTATACATTCCATTGCGCGAGCTCTGAGTCTAACCCAGTATCAAATAATGCCGCGTTATGGCCTACGTGCGAGTTCCATGCGCCATGTAAGTCATAAGACATGATATTTACATAATCAAGGTATTGAACCGCTTGGAAAGTTTCCATACCGCGCAGTAAATAACCTGAAGAAGGCGATGCAATCGTGAGTAAATAATGCTTACCCGCAGCCTCACCTGCACGGTCTAACGCCTCACGTACTTTTTTCATTAGCACTTGGTATGAGGCATTTAAACCACCACGACGTGCATTAGAAATTGGGAAGTCATCAGGGTGGCCTGAGTCATTCATTGATGATGGATATTCGTAATCAATATCAACCCCATCAAAACCATATTTTTCAATAAACTCAACTGCACTTTGCGCAAATGCATTGATACCTGCATGGTTAACTGAACCATCAGCATTGGTGGTCATGGTGTAAAAACCACCGCTTGCAACACGGCCTGTTTCATCAAAGTAACCACCGGTTTCAGCCCAACCGCCCACAGATATGAGTGTTTTTACATCTGGGTGTTGTTTTTTATATTTGTTTAACAGGTTAAAGTGACCTTTGTAGTTAAACTCTGGGTCCATTTCAGCGCCAACTACGCCCGGCCATTCCATATTAGTAGCAGGATTATTTACTGAAACAGGATCGCCAATAGAAACTTTGTTGTTCGCATCAACATGGGCAAATGCATAGTTAATGTGGGTGATTTTATCCCACGGAATATCGTTTACTAAATAGCTGGGTTGACCATTAGCGCCATTACGCCAGCTAGTAAAGTATCCAATTACACGGCGTGGATGATCTGGGCCCATGATCTCACGACCATCAGCGTCATAAATCGTACAGTAAGGCGTGTTTACACCGGGAGTTTGATATAAACCTTGGGGACGACAGTCAGTGCCCGTAACTGGGCCTGTATTTTCATCAACAACCGTTAATACTTTTGTTACTTGCGCTGTTGCACCGTCGTTATCGGTCACCGTTAGGGTGAAAGTTGCCTGACCAAGTGCCGTTGCTTGCCATGTAAAACTGCTCGCTGGTGAGCTTGATTGATGAACATCCACCCCGTTTGCTACAAAGCTTAGAGCCGTTACTTGGCCATCACTATCAGTACCAGAAAGTGTAAACACCACCTGCGAACCAACAACCAGTTGATCCGGAAGCGTGCTAAATGAAATAGCGGCAACAGGTGCTTGATTAACAGGGTCAACAACTACTGAATCACTAACGTTCAGCGTATTAACAACTTCTGCAGAGTTCGCGCCTTTATCGTCTGTTGCTACCGCACTAATTTGATGTTCGCCCGCAATAGCTTGCCAGTTAACACTAAACGGCGCAGTGTTATCAACCGCTATGGAAATGCCGTCGACAAAAAACTCCACACTTGCAACCGAGCCATCTGAGTCAGTTGCTTGCGCCAAAATGACAACGCTGTCTTTATCGCTAAATAAAGAACCATTTTCAGGTGTAAACTCGGTAATTATAGGTGATTGATTATCGTTGACAGCGCTGTCACATGCATCCAAAAGTAACCAGTCTTGATATTGACCTGCATTCTCCAAAGGATTGGCTTGTGTCCACCACTTGGCTTCATAGGCATTATTTTGTGCCTTAACTTGGCTTCCTGCTGTATGAGTTTGCCCTAACTCCCATGCCGTTAATGTACTGCAATCAGTTGATGCGTATACATTTAAACTAAATGCACTTAGAGATAAGGCACTTAATCTGAAGGCATTTTTTATTATTTTCCGTGAGCTCATTTGCTCCTCCGCTTAGTGTGTTAAGAAATGCTATTGTCAGTTTCCATTTATGAAACTAGCATGAACAAAGTAAATATCAAGTAAATAAAGTGTAATTAATGAACAAAAAAAGCATTAATTAACTAATTAATAATATAAGACTAGTTATTTATACGTATAAGAATCCATTCATATACTAAGTTCAAATAAATGACACTTATCAATCGAGCATAAAAAAGCCCAGAAAACTGGGCTTGGTTTACATTAGGAATGTATGTTCTGTTTAATTAAATGAAACCGTAATAATATTCGAGCATACGTTTTCAGAAACACATAACTGATAGTCGTATGCAGGTAATGTTGCGTTACGAACGTAGTCACGGTAACGACCATTGTCTGATACGGTGCCTACTAGTTCACCATTTCGGTATAAGCTAAGTGACTCAGCACCCACTTCTTCCCAGTTTAACTCTACACGCATAGTATCAAGACGTGACTTATTAGCGCGTTTTAGACTCAACTCAATTTCAACATCACTTACAACAACTGTTTGTGTGAATGTATCTGAGTTGTTTTCACTATCTGTTACAGTTAATTCAACTTCATAACTACCTGGCTCAGCGTAGGCATGAACAGGATTAGCATCGGTTGAAGTTGCACCGTCACCAAAGTTCCAGCTCCACTGTGAAATATCATCATTAACATCACGACTTGTATCTGTAAATGTGGCAGTTAAACCTTGTGCTGAAACATTAAAGCCAGCTTCTGGTGGTTGTGGGCTTACTTCACCGATTGCACTAAATGTAAGTGACCAACCATTGATATTACCCGTATCTGCGCCCGCTGTATCTTCTACATTAAGTGTCCAATCGCCAGTCGCTACCTCAGAATTAAATACCGTTGATGTAAATGACTTCACAATGTCGTCGTCACTGCCACCTTCATTGCTTTGTAAAGTAACCTCTGTACCTTGTGCTGAAATAAGTGTAAGCACTAAGTCACCTGACCAAGTATGCGTAATGTCTACATCAGCCGTGGTACCAAAAATAGTTAAATCATCAGCCACTGTTATGACAGAGCTTGCACCTTCAGGTGAATTATCCGGAATCTCAACGCTTTCATCATTACTGTAAGTAAAGTCGTTCAAACCAGCAGGTTGCAGCATCAAGCTTACTGTTTGCTCTTTAACTTGCTCGTCTGTTGAAGCGGTTACAGTAAAGTCATAATTACCCCACTGAGTTTCGCTATTAGTTGCCACCGTTAGTACAACCTCATCACCTGGACGAGCTGTAGTTGCGTTTAGTGATGCATCAATAAGATCAGCAGCCAAAGCCAGTGAAACGTCGCCATCCCATTGTGCAACTGAGCCAATTGTAAAGGTATAGGTAACCGTATCACCTACAGTTGCTTGCTGAGAAACCGGTGATACTGATAATTTAAACCCTGGAGTTGGATCAGCATCAATCAGTGCTTGGTTTACATTTAGGCGTGTACCTGCAACCGTTTTACCATTTAATGCCGCATTAGCATCACCACTAGACATAAGTAATTCTTTAAGCTCTAGTGTTGTTAAGTCAGGATTAACTGACAGTACAAGTGCAGCAGCACCAGCTACATGTGGCGTTGCCATTGATGTACCAGAATAACTTGCATAGCCGCCACCAGGAATGGTTGATAAAATCGCACTACCTGGCGCGCCCATATCAACACTGGTTAAACCCCATTGTGAAAAGCCAGACATATTGTCGCGACTATCTGTACTTGCAATAGATAATACATTGTCGTTTTCATAATTAGATGGGTAATGAGGGTTTACATCGTTGTCTACCGCATCATTACCAGCAGCAGCTACAAATAAAATATCAGCTTGTTCACTGGCAGTAATCGCATCAGCAAGTGCTTGGCTATAACCACCACCGCCCCAGCTATTGTTTAATACACGAAGGTTAACACCTGAGTTTTTAAGGCCTACCATGTAGTCAATACATTTAATAGCGCCAGATGTAGAACCTGTACCATCTGCAGCTAAAAACTTACAACCTACAATAGATACATCATGGTTTACACCTACAATTCCGACACCATTGTTACCACTGGCACCAATTGTACCTGATACATGTGTACCGTGGCCTTCGTCATCCATTGGGTCGCCAGCATCGGTAATCGCGTTAATACCGTGCACGTCATCAATATAACCGTTGCCGTCATTATCGATACCATCTCCAGCAATTTCACCGCTATTTACCCACGCATTCGCAGCTAAATCAGGATGACTATAATCTACACCTGTATCAATAACACCTACAACAACATCACGGCTACCAGTTGAAATTGACCATGCTTCTGGTGCATCAATATCAGCATCAACCGTACCACCAGTTTGGCCTTCATTATTTAAGCCCCATAAATCTTCAAAGCGAGGATCATTAGTTGCGTTTGCTATGCTCACTCGGTAATCAGGCTCAACATACTCAATAGCTTGATGTGATTTTAAGCGCTCAATTGCTTCTTTAGCGCTCATTCCTGATATTTTAAATTTAGCGAGGCGGCCTGAAAATAACGAAGTGAAGTTATCATCAATTTCATCGTTATTTAGATCAGATATTTTGGCTTTTACTAACGATCGAGCTTGCTTACGCATTTCCGGCGAAGCATTCTTTTTATATTTAACAATAATCGAATCACTGCTCGCAGTGACTTTTTGAGTTGTACTGCTAACATCAGGCAATTTAGCCGCAGCTAAACAAGGTAAAAGTGCAAGTGTAATAATAGATAATTTTGTTTTCATTGTTCTATCCGTAATTAAGTTAACTTAGCTGTACTAAGTGGGATATTTACGTATAAGAATTTAAGCAATCACGTGGCAAGTGCTAAGAAAACGGTTAAACAGCGACTAACTCAAGTAAAAAAACAAAATAAGGTACAAAATCATTATTTTTGACTGGAAATGCAGTGATAAAAACAGAAAAAACATCCATTTTAGTGAGCTAAACCCATCAATTTTAACATACCATTAACTAGCTATTTTTTATTGGATTTTAATGAAAAATAAATATAAACCCAAAATAAAGCTGCAAGCCATTGAAATTAAAAGCTTTTAAATACCATTAAAAAAGATGATTCAAAATAAGTTCATTGAAGAATACAGTGATTGAGCAGTTATGAAGTAGATAACGGTAAATTTACTTATTAAGTAAAAAAAGCCGGATTCTACATTCATGATTAAAACCGCACCTTACGTTTAAGAATAAAAAGTTAATCACACATTATCACAGCACGGCATGCTGTAACGACAAACACCTTATTAAAACTTAATAAACAATCAAGGTGTTTAATTTTGTATTTCAAGGAGAATAATAATGAAATTGAATAAATCACTTTTAAGTTGTGCAATTGCGATTGCAATGGGCGCCAGTTTTACAGCAAACGCAAATACAGAATCAAAGGCGGGTTCAACTTCTGAGCTTGCAGCTAAAGTCTCTGTAAGTAGTGTTGAAAATGCTGTAACAGTTAAGCAATCATTTTCTGACAACACAGCATTAGTATCTCAAGACGGCGATGGTAATACGGCACTGGCTACTGAAATTGGTAACAACAACGATGTTAAGATAGCTCAACTTCAAAATGGTAATTACGCCGAAGTTGAAACAACGGGTGATAACAACCAACAAACTTATGCACAAGATGGTGTTGCTAATGGGTTTATCACCCGTATTACAGGTGATCATAACGGCGTTTACGTTTCTCAATTCGGCCAAGGATTATTCCAGAACAATGAAGCAATCAATATTATCACCGGTAGCGATAATAATATTGACGTAGAGCAAGGAAATGGCGGCCATTGGTTTTACAACATGGACATGAGAGGTAACGGCAACGAAATTATTTCATCTCAATCTGGTATGTGGCAAGAGTTTGAAATACTTAGCTTATCAGGTGATGAAAATATCATTGAAATTGAACAAACAGACACCTGGAATGAGTTTAAAATAGGCTCATTACGTGGCAACGAAAATGAGATTGATGTTGGCCAAGATGGCTCACGCAATATCGTTACATTCACTGATATAGCAGGTGATGCAAACGAAATAGCTATTGAACAAAGCAGCGGTGATAACAATACGATTACTTTTGCAGCTGTTACAGGCAATGATAATGAAATAAAACTAGACCAAGAAGGTTCAGATAATGCTATTGAGTCTGGTCTTTTTGACGGTTCATTCAACGAAGTAACAGTTAATCAAGTTGGTGATGAGAACCTTGCAACTACTGAGCTGATGGGCGATAACAATGAGCTTACAGCAATGCAAGTTGGTAACACTAATGAAGTATACATGGGTGTAATTGGATCAAATAATGAATTTACAGTAACCCAAGTTAGTAATTCAAGCTCGGTTCATTTAGCTAATTTTAATGGTAGTGGAAACGATGTTGATCTAAGCCAATCAGGTGGCGATGAAAACGCAATTTTAGTTCAATCTTCGTACCCTGATGTGTCACTCACTTCAAACGATAACGATATTGATATTAATCAAGCCGGTAACCAAAACGAAGCTATTGTTACACTAGCGGGTGTCCTTGATAGTAACGCAAACCAAATTGATATTGCTCAAAATGGTGATATCAACGTTATAGACTTAATGGTAGAAGGCAGTAATCACTCTATTGATATTGCACAACAAGGTGAGGGGAACTGGGTAGGTGGAACGGGAGATTCAGCGCTATTAATAGGCGGTGAAAATGTTTCATTCTCTGTTACTCAAACAGGTAATTACAATACTGTTGAAGGTAACGTAATTGGCTTTAACAGTACATTCTCTGTCACGCAAATCGGTGATGGTAACACTGCAACAATTACGCAAATGTAATTGATGAGAAAGGGAGAGTAACCCTCTCCCTTATTTAACTATGAAAAATAATAAATATAACTATTTTTTTATACTTTTAACTCTTTTTATTCCTTGGAGTAATGCCAGTGATGATTTAGAAATCGATGGATTACTTCTAAACAAAAGTATTAGTCGCTTTGGGTATCAATTTTATAGTGAATTTTCAAACTATTGGCGCGAGTTCCCTTCAACAGCAGGCTTCAATGTAGAAATAAAAGAAACGGTTATACCCCGTGCTGGCACTAAATTAGTGCTAATAATGAATAATAAAATAATTTATGTAACACACTTGGGGCGGAAGTTAGAGCCTTTGGACGAGCGGGTAGAGCAAGCAGTACATTCTGTAATGGACGCGATGGCACGATCGAATATGCAAACAGCGACTCCTGACATGGCATTGAATGGATGGTAACAATGAAAAAAATAGTATTAACAATAATAGCAACTTTAAGCTTTTCAGTCTCCGCGACTGAAATTATCTATACCCCTATCAACCCGAGTTTTGGCGGTAACCCTCTCAATGCCAATATGTTGCTTAGTAAGGCACAAGCACAAAATAAGCATAAAGCGCCGGTTGTCGAAAAAGGGTATGCAGAGCAATTTCAAGATTCATTAGAGCGAACATACTTAAATCGGATGGTGAGAGAAATCACTGACATGGCTTTTGGCGAAAATATTGAAGACAGTGTTTTTAATCAAGACTCCATTTTTATGAGTGGTGATTATCAAATAGAAGTGATCACCAGTACAACCGACACTATCACGGTTAGAATAACAAATATAATTGATGACTCGGTTGTGGTTATCGAAGTACCGAGGTTTGAATAATGTATAAAGTAATTATAATAACAATCGCGCTTTCTCTTAGTGGTTGCTCTACTATGGGTAATTTAATTCCTCCGTCAAAACAAAGTGCGGTAACGTTAGAGCCAACAGATGTTTTTTCTGACTTAAAAAGCTTACCTAAACCTGCGGGTAGCATTCCAGTTTCAGTTTATTCATTTCGCGATCAAACCGGTCAATATAAACCACAAACTAATGTTAGCTCGTTTTCAACGGCCGTCACTCAAGGTGCAAACTCTATTCTAGTACAAGCATTACATGAGTCTGACTGGTTTACGCCGGTTGAACGTGAGGGTTTGCAAAATATTTTGACTGAGCGAAAAATTATTAGAGCGGCACAAGCGACTAACCCTAATCAGGGCGAGCTTCCGCCATTAACCACCGCAAAAATTATTTTAGAAGGTGGCATAATTAGCTACGATACCAATGTAAAAACTGGCGGATTAGGAATGGAATACTTTGGTATTGGTGCATCAGAGCTATATCGTGAAGATGCAATCTCAATTTATTTGCGTGCAGTCGATGTAAGAACTGGCCAAGTACTATTATCAGTAGCCACCAGCAAAAAAGTTTTGAGCCAAGAAATGCGAGCAGGCTTCTTTAGATATGTTAGTTACAAACGTTTAGCCGAAGCCGAAGCTGGATTTAGTGATAACGAACCTATGAGTATTTGTGTGACACAAGCCATAGAAAAAGCGCTTACTGATTTAATTACTAAAGGCATAGATCGAGGACTTTGGGCTAAAAAACAAGCTTAAAAAATAAAAGGCTATGCAAATAGCCTTTTTATTTAATTATCTAATGGAAGTAATACCGAAATGTAGCGCTGTGCCCAATTTGCAAGCTCTATACGATTACGCGATTGAGTCTTTTTAAACGCACTATAGAGATGAGTTTTCACTGTGTGATCACTAATATTGAGTTTGTTCGCTATTTTATCGTTACTCGCACCCTGCGCTATTAATTGGATTACCGATTTTTCACGTTTGGTTAAGTTTTCGTAATCCGATTTACTCAGTACTATGTCATCGTGCAATAAATTGTTAGATGAAGCTGCATTTAATATATCTTTGAATGCATCAGAAATCACTTTACGAGTAAACCATAGTTCGCCATCGGTTATTCTTACAAGCGCCTTAAAAATATCCTCCGCAGCATCTGAGCTATAAAAAACGCCATTGAAGTGATTTAATAATAAGTTTTTCTCACATACAGCATTTGGCTCAACGTTAAATAAAATCACCTTATGTTGCTTAGCTAAACAGATTAATTCGGCAGGAATTAATGAGTGCCAATCCTTGTCCGCACCATCAACGAGATAAAGTTCAAAGGTTTGACGTAACCCGGCTTTAGGGAGTGAGTCATCCATTTTTATTTCATTAAATAGCGCCTTTAAAGTGCTTATAATCGTTGTATAGCAAAATGAGTGAGAAGAAGATTTAGGTGTTGTTTTAATAAAGGCAGATTTTTTACTTAACATAATTACCATCCCTGAAACAATTTTATTACATTACCTAAATCAACTACAAAACACAATGCTCTTTTGGTATAAGATTATCAGGGTGAATCCCTATAAAGCAGTTAAGGCAAATTAACTTTCAGTGAGCATATAAAAGCGCAATGTTACACCGTTAGTCCAACCAAATCCTTGTTGTACTTGATATTCCCCCCCGCTGGCTTTTTTTTGCGGTGTGCATACGTTATATTTTTCGAGCAAGCATTTATTTTCAATAAAGTCTTGTTCTACCATTGTTAGCCAGTTTTTCATTATGCGTGTAGCTAATTGTTCAATACCATAATTACGCAAGCCTTTTACCGCAAACCATTGCAATGGAGCCCAGCCATTCGGGCTGTCCCATTGCTGTGGAGTATCAACAACAGTGGTTACAATGCCGCTTGCTTTTAAAAACTGCTCGCTCAATACGTTTGCAACCAGTTCAGCTTGCTGTTGCGAGGCTAAATTAACAAAAAGCGCGGTACTTGCCGCTGCACTTAAAATGACAGACTGGCTAGATAGCTTATGATTATAGTCAACAAAAAAGCTCTGCTCACTACTCCAAAGATATTGATTAATAAGCGACTTTCTTTTTACAGCATAGTTGCTGTACGTTTGTGATTGTTGCTCATTGCCAAGCAATTTAAAACATTCACTAAGCTGATTTTCTAAATTGTACAGTAGGCAATTTAAATCTATAGGTACAATATCTGTTGTTTGAATTGAGCTTAATAAATTTGGCTCGGCTAACCAGCGCGAGCTAAAATCCCAGCCAGACTCGCATGCGGCACGAATATTACGATAAAACTCAGGTTTTTTATCATCACTAAACCCTGATGCAAGCGCTAAGTCTTCTCTTAATGACTCTGCGCGAGGAGCCGCCTCATCATCCCAATAGCGATTTAATACCCCACCACATGGCATTGTTACCACGCGTTTTACACTTGTTTGCGCATCTTCGAGTGTATCTGCTCCTTGCATCCAAAATGCGTGCTCTTTTATTAAAGCTTCAACACACAATCTAAGCCAAGCTAAATTATGTGTTTTACTGTGAGTGTGCTGCCATAAAAGATCAACCATCAGCGCTAAAATAGGCGGTTGTGAACGCGATAAATAATAACTGCGGTTACCATTGGGAATACAGCCGTAATCATTAATTAAATCTATAAAATTCTGTAGCATGTCTTCTACTACATCACTTTTATCTGCATCAATTAAACCCAGCGCAGTAAAATAACTATCCCAATAATAAATTTCTTGAAAACGTCCACCAGGTACAATATAGCTGTGCTTTAAAGCGAGTAAAGAATTAGCTTTGGGTGTATCGGCTTCACGTCGAAGGCCGCTCCACAGTGAGTTTATGTAGCCTTTTACACTGGTGGTATTTGCAGCCGCTTTCATTGTTAATAAAGGCGTTGTTATAAAATGCGCATCAACAAAGTCTCTTAATTGAGTTTTATCAAGGGGTGCTATTTGCTCATACTGTATACAGGCACTTTGCCAATCAACACGCGCGGTTGCATCAGCAAACGTTTTACAGTCGCTAAATATGTGCTGTGTTTGTACATCTTTAAATAATTGGCTATTAAAAAAACTCATAACTGTCCTAATCTATTAACTATTGACTGCGTGTTGTGAAATGGCATGGGTGCGTTTTTTAAAAATAATCACGCTAATAAAAATTAAACTAATGGGCACAAGTGAAAGATAAAAAGCATGCTGGCCACTAAAGTGCTCAAATACATACCCGGTTATCACCGACCCTGTGGTGCCACCAAGTGCTGAAAAGACAACAATTAACCCTGTCATTGCAGCATGTTGATGCTTTTGAAGCGCACTGAGCATGACTGAGTTGAGTACCGGATAAATGGGCGCCATAAAAAAGCCAATTAATGGCAAAACAAACGCCGCCAGAGGCGCATCAAATAAACTATTCACCTCGCTTTTAGGTAAGTTTTCCGTTAGTGGTAAGGTAATAATGATCAATGCAGCCATAGCAACTAAACAACAGCTAAGTACTACAAACCAATGAATATGCTTTAATACTTGGCCCGCCACTAAGCGCCCTAAAGCAAGAGCTGCGGCAAAAATACTCGCTAGTTGTATACTAATAGCTACTGGTAATTGCAAAACTTGATTATTAAATGTAGGCAACCAAGTCCCTACCCCTTGCTCGATTAACACATACAAAAATGCACTAATAATAAAAATCAGCACTAACGGTTGAGAGGTAAGTTTGAGCATAGCAATAAAGTCATTCCAACCCGAGTTGCTTCTTTGACCTTTGATAGCAGGCTTTATTGGTGCTATCACAACACTAACAACCACCAAAAGCGTAAGCGCTGCTAATAGGTAATAAACATTCAACCACGCATTGCTATCAACAGGGTCTATAAATGCGGTGAATACCCAATAGCCACTTAATACACCCACCATAAAAATGCCTTCTATGGTGTTCAGTAATGATGAGTGACTATTTGCATCCTCAGTCACTTGGCCAATAATTGAATAAACCGACACCTTAACGACCGCAAAACCACAACCCACAGCAGCAAATAACACTTTAAACATGTAAAAGTCACTTATTACAGCCGTACTCAAACACGCTATAGCGACAACTATCAGTGCTAGCAGCATTGCAAGCTTGTAGCCTAAACGTGGTATAAATGAAGCAACAACAAATGACATTATTGCAATTGATAAGTCTTTAAACCCCTCTAAAACCGAGGCTTCGGTTTTGCTTACTCCTAGTGTGTTTATAGCCTGCAAAATAACAGTGCCTACGCTATTTAATAGTATTGCGAAAATAAAATAGCTTGCAGCAATTGCCAGTGTGATTTTTATTTTACTCATTGCTTGCCTCGTTTATAGCTACATACGCCATAACTTTTATAAAGCAAATTACCCATAGCTGGTAAATTACCGTGTGTGTTAGTCAGTAAATCCAGAGTTTAGTGTAGAACAAATACCATTGCAATCGTTTGCATTTTAAATTTAACAATTAATACACATGCATACTAGATTAACGTTTGCTTGACTGGCGAGTAATTAATTCTATATCAATAACTTGTGATTCGGCTTTTTCACCTGAAAACTGCTGTATTAACTTTTTAACTAACAAAGTCGCAGCAAATTGGGTGTTTTGTTTAATCGTAGAAAGAGAGGGATGGCTAATATCAGCCATGGCAATGTCATCAAATCCAACCAGTGCCACATCGTTGGGAATACTTACATAGCGCTCTTTCAGCGCTTTCATCGCCCCCAGTGCAACCATGTCACTACAGGCCATTATCGCGTCAAAATATAAACCTTTTTCACGTAATAACTGATTAATTGCTTGATACGCTGAGCGACTGGTAATATCAATGGATATAACATGCTGCTCAAGTTTATGAGTAGAAAGTGCAGCAGCGTAACCACGATGCCTTTCACTAATTTCACCATGCTCAGGATCGCCTAAAAATAAAATACTTTTAGCACCGTGTTCTATTAAATGAGCGGTCGCTTGCATTCCTCCTAAGTAGTTATCGCTGCCGACAATAGGATAATTGCTTTGTGTTTTTGGATCCCCCCATACAACTAAAGGAATACCCGCATCGGCAGCCGCTTCTATATTAGTTTGGTTTTTTCCTTGCCCCACAACAATAATACCGTCTGCTCGGCGGCCATTAATAAAGTAATTAGCCCAGTCATCTTGCGCCATAATAGAGTTAGATAACAACAACTCTAAACCCTGTTGATTAAGCGCAAGGTTAATTTCGCTCACTACCTTGAGTAAAAATGGATCGCTGATTGACTGCTCGGTTTGCTCATCAAGATTAATAATAACGGCAACAACATTGGTTTTTTGCGTACGTAAACGGCTAGCTGCCGTGTTAAGGCTAAAATTATGTTTTTTTGCAAGCTGCTGAAGCTTGTCGCGGGTTTCTTGTTTTATAAGCGGGTTATTATTCAGCGCGCGCGAAACCGTTGAGGTAGATACCCCTGCAAGCTTTGCTAAATCAGCTAATTTAATTTTTTTATTATTCATAAAACCCTAAACGCTCCACTTCGGCTGATGCTATATCTAACTTACTGACAATATAGCATTATTATTTTTTACTGGCTTGCCCATTAACTTAAAAATTACGCTCTTGTGTAATTACGCTCAATAAAACAACAGCCCATATTAATAAATAATTTACAAATAAACATTGCAAACGTTTGCATTTATCTCTAAAGTTTCAATTTATACAGCTTGTTTACATTAAAATTTAATCAATCTCGCTGTAATACGCACTGTTTAACACACTAAAAACGGGATCTCACACATGAAATTCAATAAAGCAAAAAGCATGCTAGCCTGTGCAATTACTTTAGCCCTAAGCACACACGCTGCTGTTGCAGCAGAACAAGCAAAAGAAAAAAAAGTTGAGCGAATTGTCGTTTCTGGTACCCCCGCAGGTGTTGGGATCAGAAAAATTGATGCCAGCTACGCAGTAACAAATATTGATTCATCACAAATTATAAAATTATCACCAAAAAGTACTGCTGACTTATTTAAAGCTGTTCCCGGTGTGTGGGTAGAAAGCTCTGGTGGTGAGTCTGGTGCCAACGTATTTGTACGTGGTTTTCCAGGAGGTGGTGATGCGCCATTTTTAACACTTAGTATTGAAGGCTCGCCAGTTTACCCTGCGCCTACTCTTTCATTTTTAGAAAACTCATCGTTATTTAGAATCGATGAAACGATTGAAACGATGGAAGCACTGCGTGGTGGTCCTAACCCTGTGCTATCCAATGGTCAGCCTGGTTTAACAACTAACTTTAGGTTAAAGCGTGGCAGTGAAGATACTCAAGGCTTATTTAAATACACCACCTCAGATTACGACTTACAACGGGTTGATGCTGTGCTAAGTGGTGAAATCACCGACGACCTATATTTCATGGTAGGCGGCTATGTTAAAAGCTCACCGGGTATTCGTGATGCAGGGTTTACCTCAGAAAAAGGCAGCCAATTTACAATTAACATTACTAAAGAGTTAGACAATGGCGAGCTTAACTTTTATACCCGTCAAACAGACGATCACGGTGCTTGGTACTTACCCACCCCATTAAACGTTGACGGAATTGACGCCCAGTATACTCAATTAGGCACACTTAACCGTCAAGCGACGATTTTTACCGGCCCAGATGCGCAAGCACACGATATTGACCTAGGTGATGGCCGAGGATGGGATGGCCATGTATCCGGCGGTAGCATTAAACTAGAATTTGATAATGGCTGGCAATTTATAGATCGTTTTAATATTACTAAAGGCGATGCCAATACATTTGGCCTAGTACCTAATGGTTCAGCAACGACAATTGGTGAAGTGGCTGACAATGGTCAAACGGCATTCGGTGCAGTGACTAACACCGAATATGCTAGTGACACCGCGATTCAGCAACTGGGTCGCTGGGTAGTATTAAAAGAAATAAGCTCGTTTACTAACGACTTAGCCTTTTCAAAGCAATTTGGCGATTTATCGGCCACTTTTGGTTATTACACCGCAAGCACATCTGCGAGCGATTGGTGGAGCTTAGGTAATACGGCGTATCACGTGCTGGAAGCCAGTGGTGAGTCATTAAATGGCATTGAATGTAACCAAAGCACTGACGGGTGTGGTTTTAATTACGATATTAGCTCAACAGGCGATGCACGCACCAATGCTTTTTACTTTACAGGCCAATACAAATTTGCAGATGCATTTACACTTGATTTAGGTGTACGTAAAGAAAACCATGACGTGCAATACAGTGTTGATGAAGACCTTGACGGTATTATCACTAAAGCCGTTGATTACGATGAAAGTAAAACCTCATGGACAACCGGTCTAAACTATTCAATTAATGACGACATGGGCGTGTTTGCACGTGTTAACCGTGGTTATAAAATGCCATATTTTGATGACTTTAGAGATAACTTTGGCGCATACCAAGGGGGTGAAAAACTAATTAAAGAAGTAACGCAGGGCGAACTAGGTTACAAACTTATTTCAGACTCTACCGACTTCTACGCCACCTTTTTTGTCAATGAAGTAAAAGGCGATACCTTTGTAAGTCGCCCAGGTGTACCGGCTGAAATTTTAACCAACGAAGCGTATGGTGTTGAACTTGATTATAACTTTAATCATGAATCTGGCTTTTCTGTTAATTTAAATACCACATTACAACAGACCGAAATCACTGAAAGCCCTGAAAATAAAGGTAACGACGCACAGCGCCAACCTAAATGGCAAGTACGTGTAACACCAAGCTATGACTTTGAAGTAGACGGCATGTATGCCACTTTATATGGTACTTTGTCAGCAGTGGATGACCGCTTTGGTAATAACGAAAACACCGTAACACTTGATGGCTACGAAAAAGTAGACTTAGGTTTAATTATTGAACCAGTCGAAGGCATTAAACTGCAATTAGCCATTGATAACCTGACCGATGAACAAGGTATCACCGAAGGCGACCCACGCAATGCCGACGCCCCCAATGGCCGTTACATTATGCCGCGTACAACACGCTTAAGTGTTAGTTACGAATTTTAATACACTCCCTAAGCAATAAATTAAAGCCGCTGTGCTTAATACACGGCGGCTTTTTTTATTATAGGTGTCAACCTATTAGCAAGCTCTCTATGCGCACTAACGGGTAAGTGTATGCCCTCTTTATTACATGGCTTTATCAGCGGATAACAATCTAAAAATACACACGTGTGACGATAGGCGACGGCTTTAAATTCAATAGATAATTGTTCAACTTTTTTACCTGCACCTGCGTAAATGCTTTTATAACTTCCCACTTCATGAACCTTGGGCGGGCTTATAATGATTATCTTTGGTATTGTTTTACAGTGATAAAAGGCTTTAATGGCTAAAATTAACTCCTCAAGCGCTTTGCCAATATCGATAGCAGACAGTGCAAAACGTGCTTTTAAGTCATTAGTACCGAGTTGAATAATAACAACATCAACAGTGTGCGCTTCCAGATACGGTTTTAAATATTTAATGCCCGATTTATCTCCCATAAACGGGGGGTTATTGACTAAAGTACGATTAGGCTCCCCGGCTTCAATCACTTCAAAGCCGGTGCCCAACTGCTGCTTTAATAAAGTAGGCCAGCGTTCAATTTCGCTCAGCCGTTTGCCATCAACAGGAGAAATACCAAAGGTATTGGAATCACCAAAACACAGAATATTCATTAAAACGGATTCAATGTATAGCCTTGTTGCTGTAACTGGGCGTGGGCTGTCATCGCTGAAAGCGCCATTTGCACTCCAGGTATAAGCTGATCTGCTGCTACCTTCATATGCATTGCCGACTGCCCGCATACATATACCTGCGTGTTATTAGCAAGCAGCTGTTTAATTAAAGATTCGGTTTTGTTATCTTTTTCAAACCGAGCTTTATAATCACTGTTTTTCAGTACATCAACGCTGGCTCCACCATGTAGCACTAGCGCCAGCTGAATGTTTTCTGGTTTTACACCGTGAGCCACATGCATATTAATAAATCGCGCTAACGAATTAATATGATTATTTTGCGCGCCTTTTTCAGCGCCATCTCCTACATCAAAGGCAATTTTAAACTGCGCTTGGCTTAAATCAGATTTATGCTCGTGCACATTATAAAAATAACCAAAGTCTTTAATAACAGGCGCAGGCTCTGCTGCCAAACTACTAAAGCTAGTTAAAAGAAGACTAAGACCTAAAAGTGATGTTTTCATAAGTTTCCATTTTATTGTTGGCTTAGCCTACCCTAACGCTATTTAAAGCAATTAACTAGCCTGAACATGTGAGTGCGCTATAAACGTCATCCCTAAATAATTGAATGTATGTTTAAACATATCGATAAATGCGTCTGGCGCAGAGGGAGATGCAGCATTAGACAACAGTGAAAACTGTTTTTGTCGTAAAGCTCTAAGTTTCGGTTGTAACGCCTCATCATCCATGTAATCAGTAATCCTATCCATAAACGCTTTCATTTGTGGCGTGGTGTTATACCAATAAATAGGTGACGCAATTACCCAATGTTCGTAACGAAGTAACACTTCAAACAAATTATAAAAATCATCATTGTGATACTGCTTATCGTAGCGATAAGGTGAAATAACATAATCATCTAAGCAAAAAACAATGCCGCTTTGTTGCTTACTATAGGCATTAACTTGCGCGGTAGTATTGCCATTTTTACGTCCACTTGAATATATGATTGCGATATTGTGTGCTGATTTTTCTTGCATTGGGTTAGCTCCTTTTCTTATGATGGAGCAAAGCTTAAAACCTCAAGTTAAGTTCAGGTCAATAAGAAATAATTTAATTTTTAAAAGGAATTAAAGTGATGGCAGTACAAAAAAAGCTTACTGAAGCCAACTTAACGGTTGGGTTTGTCGCTAAACGCAGTGGCGTTAAGGTATCTACACTGCACTTTTACGAAAATAAAGGGCTAATACGCAGTTGGCGAAACAGTGGCAATCAACGACGCTTTAAACCAGATGTACTAAGGCGAGTAGCAGTTATAAAAGCAGCACAAGCGATGGGGATCACGCTCGAAGAAATTAAACAAACTCTGGCAACGTTACCAGAGCAGCGTACACCAACACAAAAAGACTGGTCTGCACTCTCAAAACAATGGCAAAAGAAACTTGATGAGCGTATTGCTTATATGCAACGTTTACGTGAACGGGTTGATGGCTGTATTGGCTGTGGGTGTTTATCAATGAGTAAGTGCCCTATTTATAACAAAGACGACCACTTAGGTGAAACCCAAAGTGGTGCCATTTTGTTAGAGCGAGATTAAGGCTTATAAAACCTTAATCTAGACCATTTAAGCCTTCTCGGGCAGCGCGATATAATGCCCCAAGAGTTGAATCAAATACCGATTTAATAAAACTGTAAGTCAGCTCTACGGCTTTACTAATAACTTTGCCAGCAAACACTAACATGTGCCCGAGTAAACCTAAGGTTTGCGTTGCAAATGAGGCTGACGCTTTGGCTATTTTATCAAGCGTTCGCGCCAGCATATCGTAAAAAGTTAAGCCTGTACCTATGGCTGCTTGTGCTGCAACAGCACTGTAGTAGCCCGAATCTTTTAATAAGGTAACTAACGCAGCGCCGAGCTTATCTGCCCAGTGTGAACTAAATGAAGCTTGGTTTCTGTCTTCAAACTTCAAACGTACCGGCGTGCTTAAAAAGTGGTTTGCTTTTACAGTTAAATTACCCCAATCATTACTGTTTGCGGTATTAACATAGCCTGGCGTACCGCTTAACTTGTGGGCTGCGCCTTTAAGGCCCTGACCATTATCAAGACGAATTTCTTGGCCATTGTAGGGCGCATGTGAAAATGGCCACAAAGGCACTTTTGTAACCGGATCAGCACCGTGTGTACAACGGTATATTTTATCTATACGTGAGGTAGCAGCGCGTGAAAAGTTATCAAGCCCCACTCTTGGCGAGCCGAACGTATATAATTTAACCGGCAACGAATACTCTGCTTTTATCCAATCGGCTGAAAGCGTAGCCAATGCACCACCTAAACTATGACCAACAATGTGCACACAGCCGGTCATTTTATCTCTTATATTTGCAGCAACGAACTCTTGTAGTGCAGGTTTCATACTATAAAAGGTTTTATTAAATCCAGCATGTACCATACTGCCGTTAGAGCCACCGCTTAACCCAAAATGTGCATCTGTTAGGCCATCTCTAAGTGAGGCCGTACCACGAATAGTGATTACTGAATCACCTTGAAATGAATTTTTACCGTGCGCAACAAGGCCAAACCCAGTACTTAAACCAAATAAATGAGAGAAAAACCCGCCTGACACACCTTGTATGGATCTATTATTGATAGAAAAATCAAACTGATCTCGCAAGGATGCATGCAATAGCCCATTTAATAGTTTTGTATTTTTTAATTCTTTAGCATCATAAGCAAGTGAAGCTAATTGGACTGCCTGAGTAGGTGTTAACGTATTCATTTTAAATCCTTTTATTGGTTTTAAACGTTAGAGCTTGCAGGTGGTAAAAACTGCAAATGTATGCTGCTTATTGTCTTTAGCAGCTATATCAAATGTTTCTGGCTCATTTGCGATATCACAAACCAAATTACTTAAGTATTTGGTTAGCGTATCTTTATGCTCATAAGGAAATAGCCTAACAGCCCAAATAGTAACTTCCTTTGCATTCTCATCTAATGTGTATATGTGTTGTATAACAGATTCGTTGTCGAACATGTTTGATGGCTTTGATGTTTTGATAACTTTTTTAGGGAAAGAAAAACGACCATCACTACTTGTTGTTACTTCATCAATATATTCATCGCCATAATTTAGTCTACGAAATACCTTTTTACCAGCAACAGGTTGCTCGTCAAAAAGCAAACGCCCTTCAACTGGAGCTGATAACACAAAATCTTCCTTACTAAAAAAACCAAACATATTTGCAAAAACCTGTGTTGTAGTAAATAAAATTAGAATAGCCACAACTACAATGAGTAATGGCAACTTAAACCGCTCCATCAAAAATATAATCTCCAATAAATCAAATGCATGCACCATATACCGTAAAGAAGTTCTCTGGCGCTTCTTCTATAGGTATGTCGTATGTTTGTGGATCTTTGGCAATATCACACTCTAAATCAGCGAGTAAGCTTTTTAGGGTATTACTCCCATCGTGCATAGACACGGTTATGTACCAAAGAACAACGCCCTCAGGCGTACCATTTTCTAAATAAACATGTTGAACCAGTGATTCATTATCAAACATGTTTGCAGGCTTACTCGTTTTTATAGATTTTTCTGTGAAGGTAAAAAAACCATTATGATCGGTTATTGCTTCATCTTTATATTCATCACCATAAGTAAGCGCACGTACAACCTTAGCATTTGCAACAGGCTGCCCTTTATCTAATAATTGCCCCTTCATCGGAGCCGATAAAACAAAATCCTGCTTATTAAAAAAACCAAATATATCTGCATAAGCCTGTGTTGTAGTAAAAATAATAGCTATAGATATAATTACCAAAATGTGAGCTTTAAAACGTGATAACAAAATATACAAGCTCCCAACTATTAAACTCAAAATACACGTGTCGTATTGCTATTTAATGACGTTTTAAACTCTTAACTATCAGCGTTAATGAAATTGCCCATTTCAACTAAAATTTATTCTAATTGGGTACAAAGCGCACTGCAAGCATTTAGAGCAAAAAACAAGCAATAAATCATTCCCTAAAAAAACAATTCATAAACCAGCTTACATATAATGCTAAACCCAAGTCCCATCATTAATATATAGCCATATAAAATAGCAATAGCGCCACCCGATGCATCCCCTATTTTGTCTATTTCAATACATGTAGAGCACACTATAAAAAAAATAAAAAAATTAGCAATTAAGCCTAATATATAAGCTTCGCCAAATAGTGGGGAAATGCCTACTAATATAGCACTTAGCATAATAAGGATACCTGAAAGCGCCTCCTTCAAAGAGAACTTGTACTCAATAATTTTGAGCACTAAGGTCACGACCATTAATGCTAAAAAATAAACCGTAGGTTTAAACTGGCTATACAAATAATCCACACTAAACATTTGGCTAATCGTCAATGAGGGCTCTTTAGCTGGGCTTAAATCTTCTGTTATCGCGCTTGAAGCGTCATCGGTAAAAAAATACGCAGCCGCAACAATAATTAACTTTATCATTCCAAAAAAGATAAAACTGGCGACCATAAAGCCTATTGAATCGTCTCTGGTCAATCGCTTGTTTGCTTTGCTTTCTACAATTTTAGCTAGTAATACACCCAATAAGCACACACTACCTAAATAAAGCAGCGCGACCCAAAACTGATCAAGATAAAAAACCGATAGGCCAGGGGCGATAAATAAAAACATTGAATCTTCATTATCTAACGAGCTTTTGGGCTTAACACTGTATTTTGACTGTTTAAAAAGTGCTAAATAAACAAATAATGGCTGTAAAAACAGCATTAAAATGCAGGTGTTTATAAGAGTCATTTATCATCCTTGATTACAGCCAACACACTGCGCCGAGAGTATTGGCAATTACGAAACTAATTAAAGGTTTATTTTTTGCAGGTAGGTTTTAAGCTTTAATAAGCCCGACTCAAGCTCAAATTTTTGTATTTTAGGGTTTTTAAACTTAAACCCGTTTGAAATGTGAGTATTAATCATCGTCGCCATGCCTTCAAAACCCGCAGGCGCAGTTGCGACTAAATCGCTCAATAATGGTTGAATAAGCTCTTGATGCTCTTCAATTTTGGTTGGATCCTCGTAAATATCGTATACAAGGTTGGTTAGTGTTTGTTGGTGGTGTTGTTCCATAATAATTCTATAGCGCCTTAAGTTTGGCGTTTATAGCTCCTTTTTATTTCAATTAAATCTGTCATGCGAATATCAAAGTATCAATTTTACTAAAATTGCATTTTATTGTTCTGAGTCAATAGATATTCCCGCTTCTCGCATTTGTTTTTTTAATATAGCTTCTTTATTTTCTTTATAATTACTTTCATCTAAAAAGCGTTTCTGTTTAGCTGCGTTTTCAAAATCACCTAACTTTGTATATATCAAATATAGAGCTTCATGGGTTCTGATTACTCTCATTTTCTCTTCTTCAATACCTTGGTTTTCATTTAAGTATTGACTATATAAAGCAATCGATTTATGTAAGTTTTTAGTAACAAAACGCCCAGACTCATATGCAAAAGCCAATGCTAAGATTCCATCAGGATCACCATTTTCAGCATGTAATTGAGCCTCCGTGATATAACGGCTTCCATCACTTGTATGTAAACCTATAACTTCTAGCGCCTGCCAATATCCCATTTCGTATGCTTTTTCGCACCATTTTTCAAGCTGTCTAGGCGCATACATCAGGCTTTTTTGGCATTGAAGTATCACGGTGTTTTTGGATAACTTAGGATCATTAATATCATGCTTTGGAAATAAAGTTCCAGCAAATGAGTCGAAACATAATATAAGTACAAAAAAAGTATAAATTAACTTTTTCACTACTATATACCTTTTACTATCGAGGTATTTTCAGGCAGGTGTACTTGATAAGATTTTACTGCAGTTTGAAATGGAAAACCTTCTCGTGAAAAATATTGCTTTTTAAGATTACCCTTTTCATCAGAATAACCCTCACAACTTCTTTGTGAGTAACAAGCAGTACCACCAATAAAGTCAATAAATCTAAGTTTTAGCGTGCCTTCCATTTTCACAAGTGTATCAAGACCCTCTTGATATTTAGTTGATCTAACAGCATGCCAACGATGCATAAGAGCAACAACGCGATTTTGATTAGTTTGATTTAAAATATTACTTATATTTTGAGCCCAAACCATATTTCTAATGGTGTGACTATTAAAACAATTACCTGCTAATGAATTATCATAATCACACGATTTATCAATAGACTCCATCTCATCCAAAGTCAAATCAAGTGCAATTATTTTTAAGCCTACTTCCCGAGCGGCTTTAACCAGTTCGCCATATGCTTTAGGAACTAAATAACCCCAAGCCCAATTATCATTAAAATATTGCTGAATTACATTAAACCCTTTACCTGTTCGTTGATAAAACTCTATTTTTTCTTGCATAGAACGAGGTAACATTTCAATTGCAAAATGGGTAAAACCAGCTGTTTTAAGTTGCCTAAGTGCTTTTATAGCTTCATATTTGTAGATTGCGGGATTGTGGCTTGATTCGCCTAGCATAACTAAACGCGCATTACCGGCCATTGTTCTGTAATTTACATCCATGTTTATTTTATTCATTACCTATCCTTGTTCTTTATTTAAATTTTCAAAACACCATTTATAAAACTCAATAGCGTCATTATTCTCAGAGCTGTAAGGAGCAACTGCATATTCATAGCTTATTGCAAATAAAAGCGCTTTTGCAGTGAAGTTACACACTTCACTTTTTGAATAACATTCCTTAACTCCACGCCATAATTTCATTGCGCGGCTAACATACTCATCGCCCTACTTTTATCTATGTTCCTTTGTATTTTAATTCAATAAGCAAAGCTATGCAGACTTACTTTTTCTTTCTCTTATTTCCTTTAGCTATCTCTTTTTCAACAGCGGCCCGAGCGTCTTTTATATCCTTAAAAAAGTTATATTGATATTTAATTAAGCCTTGGTATTTATTTCCTTTAATCAAATAAAAAGACAGCAGCATAAAGGCTATATTAGTAACTGTAGCTATATGATAACCACTTCCCTCTAAAATTATAAATGATGGTAAGCAAATCAAAGCTAAAAATAGAGCATAGTATTTCAATAACTTTGCACATAGAAAAGAGCCTTGACTAACTTTAAAGTTTAAAAGGCAAAACATAATTCCAACGGAAAACAAAATGCCCAACAGCCACTCTGGACTTGTATCAAAGTACTGTGTTAACAATGTCTTGCCTGAATAAACCGTTCCCAAAAGTAAGATGATTGTTACTAATAAGAACCTACGTAAAAGCTTTCATGGGGCGAATAATAAAAACACCTCATCGTTTTTAAACACTATAAACTTCCCAACAAGCAAAGAAGTATAAATATTAATACAGGGGCTACTTTAAAAAGCAGTTGAGGAAAATAGCTTGCTTGACCCCATGTAACAAAATACCTATCTTCTTTTGGTAATTCTGACACGACTCGCAGGTAAACAATCATATATGTTATTGAGCCAATCAGCCAAAGTGCTACACCACCTAATTGAGATAATGCAACAGAATATAGCGAAGCAGGAAATGGCAATAAAAACGAGATTACATATACAAGTGCATAAAATTCCACTTTATTTTTTTGCTTATCACTAAAAAACAAATCATTCCCTCTATATTAGCTCGCTTAGATAAGCGCATCGACTTACATATTTCATTACAACTTTAATCTTATAGTTATCTCTGCGTGTTGAGTGTGGTTACTCAAAACTGCGTAAACACATACATCAATACAAAACACCTTTCGAGCTTAAGCAACTTATCTTCAACTCAGCCTCTGCGAAAATTGAGGGTTGACCTGTAGAATGCTCATCACTATACAAAATGCACGCCGAACGAAACGCTATATAAAGTGGTAGTACTTTGTTTACTAAACTGCAAAATTAGAATGGGTGTCTAGTCTATTCATTCAATGATTTATTCTTAATCAAAATTTCTTTTTTAGCTAACTCTAACAAATCAACAGCTCGTTCTTTATCATAAGCTAAAGGGCTGTGGTCAATAACATATTGTGCATGCTCATTTACTGCAAGCCAATTCTGCTGCGATTCATATAAGTTTGCTAACTTAAAGTGCGCAGCCGCAACTAACGAATTTGGCAATTCTGCATCTAATGCTAAAAATTCTTTGTAAAGGGAAATAGCATAATTAATATCTTGCTCCACAAACATACCACTGCCATATAACCAAGCTAAAGTTGAATAAGCTTTTGGCTCTTTTGCCGCAACCCGCTTTTTGGCCTCCTTTAATAATCGAGTTCCATCTCCATTATGAAGGCTTAGTGTAACCAGTGCCTTCCAGTATCCCATTTCATAAGCTTTTTCACACCACTCTTCGAGATACTCAGGCGCGTTAATTAAGCTTTTATGGCACTGCTCTGCGGCAGCTGATACAGTTAAATCAGGAGCGTTTATATCTATTGAATTATCCCATCGAGGCCCTGCGGCATTAATGGAAGGCGCTATAAGAATCAATATTAATAAAATTTTAGCCATATTATCATTTCCTTAAAATGGCTTTTTCAGGAATATGAACTGTGTAAGAAGGTAAAGACGAAGGTATATACGTTCCTTTCCTATAAAAATAAGTTTCCCTTAATGGTTTATCGACATCACCCTCCCCCTTACAAACACCATTGTCAATACAGGTAGATCCACCGATGTACTCTATGATACTAATACGACTAACTTTTGAATTTAACATAATAGAGTCAATTCCAATATGCTTATTGCCAGCATGAAACGCATGGTACCTATGCATAAATGCAACAATTCGGGAGCCTTCTTCTAACTTTAAATTTTTATTTAAAATATCTGCCCACATATGGTTTCGTTCGATATGAGAGTCAGTACATGAACCGGTGTCTGCTTGCTCCCAATTACAACGCCCGTCAATCTCATCCATCATTTCAATAGGCATATCTAAAGGAACAATTTTCATCCCTAGAGAATTAGCCGCTTTTACTAACTCCCCATATCCTGTGCTTGAAGCATTAGTCCAATTCCATTTTGATTTGAAATGCTGTTTGATTACGTCAAATCCCTTACCAGTCCGCTGATAAAAATCTATTTTGTCCTTTATTCTTGTAGGTAGCATTTCCATTGCAAAATGAGTGAAGCCAGCAGCCTTAAGCTGTTTTAAGGCCTTTATAGCCTCATATTTATAAGATACTGGGTTATGGCTCGACTCGGCAATAATAACTAAACGCGCATTGCCGGCCATTGTTCTGTAATTTACATCCGTGTTTATTTTATTCATTATATTTCCTTATATTTGAGAGTTTATAGGGCAGCTTAGCACTTATCTAAATACTAATGGCTAACCACTTTTACGAGAATGGGCTCAGTAGCTACCTGAGCCTTAATTTAATTACTAGCCAAAGGCGATATGAGGTGAAACTTTTACCGCAGCAATTACTAGTGTTTTAAGTTTTTCTAACATCCAAGTTAAAGCTTTTTTTACCCCTGCGTAAGTTATATCAACAGCAACAAATGGCTTTCCTACGAAGTTGAGTATATGCCCGATTAATCCTTTACTGTCTTCAGCAAACTTAGTTGACATTTGTGAAATTTCGACAATTGACCGAGCTAATAAATCATAAATTGTTAAAACACCTGATGTGCCTATTTGACCCATAATACTTGCTAACTTACCGCTCTCACGTAATAAAGTGATAAGGGCACTTGTGATTTTTTCAGACCAATGTGCATTAAAAGAAGCATGATGGCGGTTATAGTACTTCAGACGTGTCATCGTTAAGTTAGATATCGAGCCTTTCTGCATACTTTTATAGTCAGGGTAACTAGCTGCAGTATTAATATAACCAGGTGCATTACCAGCCATTTTATGCGCCGCCCCCGTTAATGAAACACACGTACTTAGCCTATACTCGCTCCCCGCATGTACAAACGGCCAAACAGGAACCATAGCTACAGGGTCGCTACGATGAACAGCCCTATAAATGCCATCTAATCTTGTCTCTGTTTTAATTGCAAAAGGGTTGAGGCCTACCCTTGGAGATCCAAAAGTATAAAGTTTTACAGGCACCTTATATTGAGCTTTAATCCAATTAGCTGCTAACGTTGCTAAAGCACCACCAAGGCTATGGCCAATACAATGAACAGGGCGCCCTCCTGCCTTACTCAATATTGCTGCTAGTTGCGGTTTAATAGTTTCAAAAGTACGATTAAATCCAGAATGCACCGGTGTCCAGTTTGGGCCAACGGTAACACCACAGTGTAAATCTGTTAACGCATCAGCAAGTCCAGCAGTACCCCGTATTGCTATAACTATCTCGCCCGCATGGTTACCGGTACCTTTGCCTACACCAAAAAAGCCAAAACCAGTAGATTGGTTCAATACATGCTCTGCTGTTGTGCCACTTACACCTGTTAGTGTTGATGTTTTTGAATCAAATGCAAAATGCTTACTAATAATTGGATTCGACTTTATTTTTTTTGACTGATCACCAGCCGCCGAAACCGCAATGCTTTTGTACGCAAAATCAGCCAGCTGTGCCGCTATGCTAGGAGATAAAATTTTCATGTAAAATCCTTTTATTATTTAAAATCTTTAAAGTAATCCGTATCGTCGTCTTCAGTTTCATAGATTTCAAAGTCACTTTCCCATCTACAAATAGTCGAGCCATAAAAATCTAAATTTTCATGAGCATGGTTAGGAAATATAAAATCCACATTAGGTGATACTAAATCAGCGTTTAGACTGCTTAGCTTTTGCTTATACTCATCGGGCTCATCAATACCACGTAGCTCACTATTCCAAAGCTCATACTCTTCACCGCCATGAATTGCAGTAATAAGTTGATAAGTAACTTCATGGGAAAACATATCACCGGGTATTTTTGACTCAACAACAACTTCTGGCATATTAAACGTGCCATCGGAAGCTGTAATAACCTGATCTTCTTTTTCAATTTTATGTGCAAATTTGAGGCTGCGATTAATTAAAGCACCTTCAACGGGATTGCCGTTTAAAGTAATAATCCCTTTAACTTCAGAGCACATGTGCACACTGTATTTTTTTATTAAACCAAACATAGTGGTTTTAACCTCTGTATTCATAATTTTTCAAAATGAAAAGTTTTTACTTAGTAAAACTACTATTTAAATTTACATGTTATGTCTTTTAAAATAGGAAAAATATAGCACTAGGATCTATTGCTCTGCTATTAACTTGATGAAGTTCAAAATCAGCGTAAGCACTTAATCTATTACTCTTTAATAAAAACTTGATGAGTTTTTATAATACTCATTCATTATTCAATCGTTCAATTTCATCAGCCAATTCTTGATCCCAAGAAAAGTCGATATTGAATTCACCAGTTGGCTTCAAATTGAATACAGCACGATTCCACTTGTTTGAATCATTTTCAGTTGTAATTTCATGTAGCTGCTGGAAATCATTTACAATTTTTCTATCAAAATTTCTAAACTTAAATGAAGTGAAATCATTATTATTTTGATGAAACCCGCCTTTCATCTTAAGTGCATCGTCTCCATAATACTCTACTTCAATTACAGCTTTTGACCATTCTTGACTGCCTATATTTACTAACATATTTTGTGCGACACTGTTATAAATATCATCAACGTTCATTTAATTTAGCCTCCTGGTTTATTCTTAAAATTCACAAACTCTTCAACACCGTCAATCTCATAAAATACATCAAAGGATGACGGGCGTTTGCTATCATTCTCATAAATAGCTCGAATCTCAACCTCTACACTCTTTGGCGGCTCTTCTTTTAAAGCCTTTGCCCATTTATTCTCCATGCTCTTCCAAGCACCTTTATTGAGGTTGCCATCCATAGCTGCATAATTTATTTGTTCGCCTGGTCCATCAAAAATAGAGGCTATTAAATGACCGCCTTCATCTTTATCTAGTCCATCTTTAATACCATCTAGCTTACCAGCTTTAGCTTGTTGGTATGTATTTCTATCTGCTTTTGATAAGTCCAGTTTACCACTTACTGAGTTTACTCGTCCAAGCTCATCAGTCGCGTATGTATAATTACCAACTTCATACTTAGTATTTGGCTCTAACTTACCATTGAGAACTTTATTCCAACCACCTTTTTTACCTGGATCTAGCTTTATGACATTATCCAGCTTTTTAACTACTGGCTCTAGAGCTTTGTCTGCAAGCTTCCCAGGTATCGCGGCTATTGCTACTGTCGCGACACCTGCGGCAGTGATACCTTCGTCAAACATACCAATTAAGGCATCGGCAACATCTGCGACACCTTCAACTGCCCATTCTATCGGAAAAATACTTACTGGTTTTAAACCTTCCTCTTGTGGTATTGAATTCAGATTATCCTTAATTTCCTTAGGCGTTAATTGCCCGTCTTGAGCTGCTTTAAATAATTTTTCAGATAGTTTTGGACTTATGCACCCAGAAGCTACTCTTGTATCTAACGCTTCTTTTAAGCTCTTCTCACCCTCTTCACACATCAATCCAAACGGATCTACCCAATTCACCGGGTTCGGTGCATATTGATAATGGTTTATTCCACCCACTAGCCCAATCGGATCTTGGTTTATAAACCGTTGTTGTTTGGGGCTGTAATAGCGGTAGCGGTTGTAGTGTAAACCGCTTTCTTCATCTAAATACTGCCCCTGAAAGCGGATTGGTTGAGTAAAGCTATTTGTAGTACTTACCTCTGACTCTTCATATCCATAGACATCGGCTTGGTTTTCCCACACGACTTCTGCTTTGTTATTAGTAACAAAACGTGGGGTATTCAGTTGGTCTAGGTGGTAGTAGTACACCTCACCTTTTTTAATCAGCGCTACTGGGTGAAATTGATTTGGCAGGTTGATGTACCAGGTATATTCACCGTGTTGGTATTCGCCAATTAACTGGTCGTTATCCCAAATGTAGTCAATCTTACCCTGCTCGGTGTGCTTGGCGATACGACGACCGAGTGGGTCGTAGTCGTATTGGGTGAGCGTGCCGTTGTTGTTAAAGCAACTTAGCTGATTAAACGCGTTATATTCACGGCGGGTTTTTATGCCTTTACCGGTTTCGCGGATTTGGTTACCAAACTCATCATAATGAAAGTCGCTATCGCCAAAGTGGGTTAAACGGTCTGCATCAGTGATGCCTGTAATGACATCATCATTATCACTTAAATCACTAGCAAGTGTTGTTGTACTTGAATCACTATACTCACTGTGAAGCACGTTATTTGTGTTAGCTAACTGGGTACTTTCAACATTATTTATAGTATCGCTAGCATCACTTGGTTTAGCATTTTGTTGCTCGGTTAATTCATCATTTTTAACCGCTGACTGGATAACTGGGTTACCAAAACTATCCCACTGGTATTGGGTAGTTTTTGTGTTCTCACCACTTGCTAGATTTTGTTGAATTAACTGGCCAAGGCTGTTGTACTCAAAATTAATGTTATGGCTGCTAACGCCTTCGTTATCACGAGCAATGAGCTGGTTTACGCTGTCGTAATTGTATGCACAGGTATCAAATAGTGCTTGCGCAGGATGGGTTAACTGCTGCTGTGTTAAGCGGTTAAATACATCAAATTGTTGGGTAAGGATTACGTCATTACCAAACTTTTGCGTTTGGATATTACCTTGACTGTCGTAGCTAAGCTGTGCAAGTTCAACAGCTGTGCTATTAGCTTGCTGTAAATGAATAGCACTTAGCTGACCAAATTTATTGTAACTATATTTAAGCGTGCTTGAATCTGGCAAGGTCAGTGATTGCCTTCTGCCGTAGTCGTCGTAACTGTATTTTAAGGTATGCGCTTGTTGCTGATTATGTACTTGCTCAGCACGCAGTAACCGCCCACCTTTATCAAACTGCTGCTTTAAAGTTGATTGTGCATTATGCGCACGGGTAATTTTACCTTGCAGGTTATAGCTGTAGTAATTGGCGTTATTAACGATGTGAGTATCGGTTGCCAAACTTGCATGTTGCGCAGTTACGCGGCCTAATTTATCACGCTCTATTTTTACATGGCGTTTATCGCTTTGTGTAACCGAGGTTAAGCGGTTGCAAGCATCGTATTTATACTGCTGCAGCGTACCGTCAAACCCAGTAACTTGCGTTGGGTTTTCGTTTGCGTCATAACTTATGCGGTATATATGGCCGTCGCTGCGCTCAATGGCAGTTAAGTTACGCTCTTTATCGTAGGTTAAATGCAATGCGCTGCCATCGGGCTGAATAACACAATGTGGCTGACTTAGCCCTTCAAAGTGTTGCTCGGTGGTATCACCCTTACTGTTTTGCGAGCTAATTAACCGCCCTGCATCATCGTAACTAAAATATTGATGCTGTTTGTTCTCAGGGTCTTTTTCGTCAAAGGCAATAGTTTGCGCAAGCTGGCCGTGCTCATTGTATTTATATTGAGTCAGCAAACCTGCGTTATTAATGGTGGCATTTACACGGCCTAAACTGTCGTAGCTATAACGAATAAGCTCATCGTTATGGTGCTTGGCTAAAAGCTCGCCTTGCTCGTTCCATACAAATTTAGTGACTTGCCCATCTTTATTTATGTGTTGGGTTAATTGGCCAAATTTGTCATAGCTGTAAAGTACGGTACGACCGTCGCCAAAGGTTTCACTTTGCAGCAAACCCGCCACGCTATATTTACGGGTAATGGTTTGGCCATCAGGCAAGGTGGTTAATACACGCTGACCCAATTGGTTGTAAGCAAATTTAGTGACACTGCCATCTGGCTGCGTTATTGATTCTAACTGGCCGTAAGGGGTATAACTGTATTTTATTTCACTGCTATCAGGTTTTATTTCAGTAACTTTTTGACCTTGTGCGTTATAGCGGTATTGCCACACATTACCATTTGGATCGGTGTGCTTAACTAACTTACCTTGCGCGTTATGTACAAAGTGTTCTTTATGCCCACGCGAGTCTATACAGGTTGTTTCACCAGCGTTTAAATTATATTCAAACTGATATGTATAGGTGTTGTTATCGCCCCATTGTTTTATACATTTAGCACTTGATGAGTAACTGTCCCATTCAAAATGATGGCTAAAACCACTGGCACGAGTACGCTTAGTTAATAAGTTAGCGGCGTTATAGCCATAATGCTCTGTTTCACCTTGCTGATTGGTCGCGCGAACGAGGTTTTTGTTTTCATCATAATCATATTGCGCAAGTAACGGCGTAAGTAATACTGGCTTGTTGTTATCACCTGTACGATAAGCTGAAATGTTTGCCAGCAATCCTTGCGGGTTATATTTTAAAATACAGCCACGCGCTTTATTTACCTCAACGCGATGCAAGCGCTCTTTAGCATCGTAATAAAAACCAATACTTTGGCCTTTTTCATTAATAACTTTTTCGAGCAACCATGAGTTTTCGCCAGCTTTAAACGTAAGATGCTGATCATCTGGGGTTACCAATACTTGCTTACCATTAGTTTGGTAATGCAACGCTAAATTACTGCTTAGCTGATAGCTCGATTGCCCCGGTTTTACTTTTTCAAAACGGTGTTTAGCGCCATGCTCATCTTGGTATTCTAACCAGTAGGTGCCTTTTTGTTTTGGGCCTACTTTAGGTGGCGGTAAATAGTGCTCAGTTAGCTGCACCATAAAGTCATGTCGCCAACCATTCCCCATTACACTGCATACATCCGCATGCGATGAACGGTATAGGCGTCGCCAAATTAATTGTTTACTGCCTGCCAGGGTGAAATCAATAAGCGGCAGTATTTCTTCACCCGAAAGCATAGAAACCGGATCAGAGCGGCACTCTTGTTGGGTGATTGGTTCTTCACTTGGGGTATTATTACTTGCACCGCCACTGTTTTTAGCCGGCGCTTGAGAGGCACTTTTACCTGAGGCTGTTGAACTGCTCTTACTACTTGGCTTTTTACCTGCTGCGCCGCTATTGGTGTTATCGCTTACCTGAATGGCCGACTTAGCTTTTTGGTGATAACAACTAATTTTATCTGCAACCAAAGCTTGGGTTAATACACTTGCGGTTTCACGGGCTGACGCACCGCGCGAACAGCTCACTCCTGCAAGGTTAAGCAAGTTAATTACGTCTAAACGTTTAGCGGCGTCGCTAGTAAGCGCACTGCTTACTTGCGCAATTTGATTCTTGGCACTTTCCGGCGTGTTAGCTGCTACAGCAACAAAGCCCGACGGCGCTGAACCTTTACCAGCGACGAGACAAATTGGGTAACTTATTCCTTGTAAAACAACGGTATTACTTTGCATTAGCTGTGTACTTCCTCACTTATCCATAAGTATGATGCTGCACCTTGATGCTTAGCTTGCTCCTGTGAAAGCATTAATGCATGACTAAAATGCTCAACAATTGCAGGGCTTGTGGTTAATTGGTACAAATTAACCAACCCTTCTAGTGCGCCTATTTTCCCTAATTTATAATTGGGTAGTTCGTAATAAGTGTGCTCATCAATTAAGCTAGTAAGTAGCTGTAAATTGTTTAGCCAACTATCATCATCTACCCCATTTCCTGGTGCAAAAATTAGATCTATCTTATTCTCTGTTTTTTCAGCTAATCGCGTAAGCATACCTGCTAGCTGATTATGTTTGCTAAAATCAATTGATGCTGCAATTTCATGGCTTACCTGCGACCACCCATAAGGCACCATTTCAACTACAGCCAACGCGCCACCTACACCTTGATAAACAAACTGCTGCTGTTTATTTGCTTTAAAGGTTGCATCTAAAGCAATTACATTAAATTTTTGCCATTTTTTTTCACCAGCCAAAGCTATAGCAGAGTGCGCGGCTGTTGCACCATGAAAAATAAGCTCATTGCTATGAGCGGGGTATAACTGTTGTAAGCTCTGAGTTAATAACTGTTTTAGCTCATCTTTAAATGATAACGCTGGAAGTAACCAAATCATCGGCAATGTGCTGTCTGTGACTTCTGCCATTAATTCTTTAGATTTAATTATGCAATCGTAAACACAGGCATCCCAAGACTGCCATTGCAGTTCATTAAAAACAGCACTGTTATCGTCAAATAATAATGCATCTACGCTGCTAATATTTGGGGCAGAAAAGCATACCATCTCTATTGAAAATGCACTCATAATACCACCTCGTCCTGAGCTTTATTGGCAGCGAGGTGTTGATAATAGCGATATAAGTTAAACACCCCTTGGCTATAGCTATCCATGGCTGATAAATAAATGGCATTAGGCACTTCATCAAGAGGGTGTCCTGCAATCAATCGTAAACTCGACATGGCGGTTTCATATTTAGGCCAGTTATGTTTTAACTGCTGCTGAAAATCTATTAACGCGTTTTCATCGCCTTGCCAAGCAAGTCGTTGAATATCGTATTCCACTAGCTGATCGAGTTTATCACCTAACATGCGCCTTATTAGCGCAATAATTAACGCGGGTTGCTCTACCTGTTGTAATAAAGAATTGGCTAAAACAATCAGTTTTACAAAACCGCTTTGTAATAAAATATGCAGTGTTTGATCAACCGATAAGGTATTACTGGCATGATTGCTTAAGCTGTTTACTTGCTCAAAATTTAATGACAACAAAAATAACGACATTATTGGGGATAGGTGGGCTTGCTCAGTTAGTGCATCAAAAATAGCCGTTAATATCTGTATATCCTGGTGCTGCGCAAGGCTGGTAATTTGATTTATAGTGACCAGGGTTTGCGGGGGAATTTCATCATCAGCACTGTAAGCAAAAAACAGGGTGTTTAAATTTAATAGCCGAATTAAGTTAAAGCTATGCTGTTGAATAACCACTTTATTTATAATGATTTTAAAAAAAGCACTAAGTGCTGGCTGATTAAGCAATTCATTTATAAATATAATATTCTTATTTTGTGGCAAGTTAGCCATAACTTCAATACATGCTTGGGCAACTAATTCATCGTTTTTAGTGTTAGTTATTATTTCGACTAGTTGCTCAGTAGTGGGCAATTCAAAATTATTTTTTTGATTATTGTTTTTTGCGTTTATCCAGCAGCTTTCTAATAGAGTTTTTCTTAAATAACGAACATGACCTACACACGTAAACGGGCACAATTGAGCGTTACTAATTTGTAGTAATTGTGCTTGATGCTCACTTAAATAGGTCGCTAGCAAGGTTAGCCACCAATTAAAACAGTTGGGTTGCCAACAACGATTTTTCCGCCGTGGCCACTATCATCGCCCATTCTGGCAGCGGGTTTACCATTAATTTTAACGCTCCCCGAGCCTGTTTTTACGCTATCTGGCGGGCCAATACACACTATCATGTCGCCTTTGCGCGCCGCGGGCATGCCACCTATTAACACATTGCCAGAGCCGGCAACTATAGGTCCACCCACATGTGGCACTTTAGCGGTCACTTTAGGGCATACATGCATATGACCAATTGTAGCAGCGGGTTTACCCATTTTGACTCCTTGTCGTATCTTTGCTTGTTTATGAAATACTATTCATACAGTGGAATAACTAGTAGCTTGTTAGTCGTCACTAATAGCGAAATTTCTTCAATTAGCTCATCTTTACTGTGATCAGCAAGTGCCACAGTGCTTTGAGTTGCATATTGATATAAATTTGAAATTACATTTTCACTATTAAGTGAATCACTTAAATGAATAAAAAACTGCTGTGCATAATAGCCATTCATTGCTTTTAAATGACTTAACGCAGGGCTTAGTAATGGATCATCTGGCCTATTTATTGGTAAACACACTAAATGCGGTAAACCATAACGGCAGTAAACAACGTGCCCGTTATTTGCAATGCCGTTTCTAAACCCTGATTGAAAGTTATTGACTATTTCCATCATTAATTTAACTTAATTACACCAGCAGATAAGGTAATGGCACTGCCATCTACTTTTACATTACTGCCTTTAATATCAATGTTTGTTCCTTCAATAGTGATATTGCCACTACTGCTCATTTTAATTTGTGCAGAGCCTGTTTTTATCACTATTTCGTCACCCGCTTCAATATTAAGTGTTTTACCTACTTTTAAGGTGTCGTTTTCACCCATTTCCGCAATACGGTTTTTTGTAACGTTAAGATTGTCGTTATTAAGAATTTCAACATTACGATCGTTATCTATTTTTTCGTTTTGATCGTTTTTAACGTAAAGCTGTTTATCTTTTTCGGCTTGCATATACACAAGCTCGCTGCCTTTTTTATCCTCAAAGCGCAGCTCATTGAAATTATCTGCTCCACCTTCTTTAGTTGAGCGAGTTTTAATACCGCTTTGCGTTTTTTCGCCCGGTAAAGCGTACGGAGGCATTAAGTCTGCGTTATAAACAGCACCGCTTATAATAGGTTGATCTGGGTCGCCATTAATAAAATCAACCAAAACTTCTTGTCCTACGCGAGGGAAGAAAAATGCGCCCCACTTTTTGCCGGCCCAGTTTTGTGCAACTCGGATCCAACATGAACTTTTAGAATCTTTTTTACCTTCACGATCCCAATCAAATTGCACCTTTACGCGGCCATATTGGTCAATCATAATTTCATCGGCGCTATCACCCGTTACTATGGCTGTTTGTACGCCATTGATAACCGGTTTCTTTTTGCTCACTTGCGCTCTGTATGGAATGTCTTTTGGCACACATTCAAAGTGGTTAGAATACACTTCATCACTTGATGATTGTAAAGCGCCTGATTGGTTTGGTACTACAATCGAAGTCATCATCGAGGTAATGGCAAAGGTTTTACCTTCAAGGCGTGGGTCTTCATGTTTTTTGAAACTAAACAGTTTACCAACAGAAAATGAGCGGCAGTCACTACGCCCGCTTGAGAGCTTCATATCTCTTTGTAGCGACTCTAATTGTACAGATGCCAAATTAGCCGCGCGAGGATGACACTCTGCTTCTGCTGTATATTCAAAAATTTCTGATACCGATTGCGTAGGTAACTCGGCATTTGCTTGCTCTGCATCAGGGTAACGCGACGGCTGTTTAAAATCGTAACCTAAACGCTTAAAGCTTCCTGGCGCTAAGCTTAATCCGCCTTGCCAACGCGAAACATGAGATTCGCTTAAATGGCCAGTTGAATGAACAACTTTAGCCTCACCACATGTTTCATAGGCAGTGATATCATCTGCCAAAACTAATGTATGGTTGCTTTTTGTATGCTCAAAGAAGTAAAAAATACCTTCGCTTTGTAATAAGCGTTGGATAAAGTCAAAATCTGACTCTTGATATTGCACACAGTATTCGTATTTGGGGTAGGTTTTACTGGTTTTGTCTGAAAAAGCCACATTGTGTTGGCCAAACAAATCAGCAAATATATCTTTTATTGTTTTCTTTTGGAAAATGCGGCTATTCTTGCGATTACGCATAGAAGCGGCAAAAGGCACAATGGTGGCTTGATAATCAATGTAATTTTTTTGTTCATCAACGTCCGCAGTACGACTGCCGTTAGAAACAAGCTGACTCACAATACCGTGATAATAACGCTCTCCCCCACCTTCGGCATTTTTTACCTTTATCGATACCGGCTTGCCAACCAGATCTTCATGTGCAATTTGTTGGCCTATGGTGTACATATTGACCGACATAACAAACAAATCTGACATGGCTTCTTGTGCAACGAAGCGCGTTAAATAAAGGGCGTCTTTACCAACAGGGGTACTAATTTGAATTACGTTTTTATCTTGTGTTGCTTTTTGCATTCCTTGCTTTTCCCATCCTGAAGATCAAAAAAAGCTCTGAGCATAAGCCCAGAGCTACAATCGGGTAACAAATATTACATTTGTTGACCTTTAACACCGCTGTAACCATATACTAGTGGTGCAGTGATGTTGTTTTGATCGTCAGTAGGTGTAACAGTCATCATCATTTCAGTGTAGCTGATAGTGATTGTTTCAATTGGACGGTCGTTTTGAACAGATACTGAGTAGCTAGAGATCATGGCATCGGTAAGTTCGATTTTCATGATTTCTTCAACTTTATCACCTTGTTTAGTGATATGAAAAACAGCAGGTAGACCCTTACCAATAGTTGCTTCTTTGAAAAGATCCGGAGATGCTTTATCTTGAAGCTTAGTAATAGTCACGTCGCCTAGACGAGTAGAGCTAGATTCACGATCCATCGCTGTACCAGTCGCTGAGCTAATTTCACGGCTAACGTTCCAATCTAAAGATAAAACTGTAATTAAATCTTTGAAAGACTCGGCAGTAGTTTCGCCTTTGATTGAACCGTATTTTAAATATGTATTTGCTTGCATTTGATAATGCTCCTTTTTATTAAACAATATTATCCATTATGTGGATTCGTTTACTTTGGTTACCCAAAATTCCTTGAAATCATTATCTCTAAAACAGCAATGAAAAGGTCTTCAGAATTCCTTTCCCTAGATGAAGACAATGTCTCAAAAATTCCATGTTTCTATATAAGACACACGAATTATAATGCTCTAAAACTAAAGAAACAACCATAAAAACAGGTTATTTTAAATTAACTTTAGTTAGCTCAATATCAAACTCATTATCCTTAATTAACAATGAGATAGATGTCACTTTTTCACCATCGACCATGCTCGAAAGCAAAATTTCAGACAATAGTGGTAGTACTTTATTCTGTAATATGGTGTGAATGTTTCTTGCACCCGAACCGGCATTTTGACAATTAGCAATAATGTGCTCAATCACGTCATCGTTATACGTTAATTGCGCATCATAATGCTTTTTAACACGCTTAATAATTTTGCTAATTTGCAGCGCTGCAATTTGGGTCAGAATTTCATCACTTAACGGAATATAAGGAATAACGTTAATGCGCCCTAAAAATGCGGGTTTAAATGCGCCTAATAAATCATCTTGTAATGCTTTTAATAAACCTTTAATACTCGGCTTACTTTCTTCATCTTCAAATAAACTCATTGTGGTATCAGTACCCACATTTGAGGTCATAATAATGATGGTATTTTTAAAGTCGATATCGCGACCTTCGCCGTCCTTAATCGTACCTTTATCGAATACTTGATAGAAAATATCTTGCACGCCTGGATGGGCTTTTTCCATTTCATCAAGTAGCACCACACTGTATGGTTTTCTTCTTACTGCTTCGGTTAAAATACCGCCTTCGCCATAACCAACATAACCCGGAGGTGAGCCAAGAAGTAATGACACTTTATGCTCTTCTTTAAACTCAGACATATTAATAACTGTTACGTTATCTTCACTGCCATATACTTCTTGAGCTAGTGAAAGCGCGGTCTCTGTTTTACCAACACCGCTTGGGCCTGCCAGCATAAATATACCATTAGGGCGACTCTCGTCTGCTAGCTGAGCACGGGAGGTTTGTACCACTTTAGCCATAAGTTCAAGCGCATGATCTTGGCCAACTACGCGTTGTTTCATTTGCTCAGCTAAATTTAAAATGCCATGAATTTCATCTTCATGCATTTTACCAACAGGAATACCAGTCCAATCAGAAATAACCTGTGCAATCAACTCTTCATCAACTTGCCAATGCACCATATTATGTTCGTACGAGGCTAACTTAAGCTTGCTTTCTTTTAACTGCTCAAGTACTTCAGCAGAAGAGTCTGCATCGTTGGTGTTAATCGATTCTAGCGCTTGGTTTAACTCGGTAACTATATCCTTCTCAACATTGAACTGCTCATTTAATGGTTCCAGTTGCTGTTCAATCTCAACTAGTTCAGATTTAAGTGCTGATAATTGTTCGCTGTGATCTAAACCGGTTTTTTGCTCACGATTTAACATTAAAACTTGCGCTTCAATTTCACTAAGCCTGTTAATTAACTGCTCAATCGCATTAGGGGTCGATGCTTGACTCATAGCAACACGAGCACATGCCGTATCTAACAATGCAACGGCTTTATCGGGTAGTTGTCTGGCAGTAATGTATCTGTGCGATAGATGCACTGCACTTTCAAGTGCTTGCTCTGAAATAAACACTTTATGATGTTTTTCCATCACAGGAACTAAGCCACGTAGCATAGCAACCGCTTTTTCTGGTGTTGGCTCTTCAACTTTAACCACTTGGAAGCGACGTGTTAGTGCAGCATCTTTTTCAAAAAACTTTTTATATTCAGCCCACGTTGTTGCTGCAATAGTGCGTAACTCCCCTCTTGCTAGAGCAGGCTTAAGTAAGTTGGCAGCATCATTTTGACCCGCTTGTCCGCCACTACCAATCATAGTGTGAGCTTCATCTATGAAAAGAATCACAGGATCAACAGCGTTTTTAACTTCATTAATTAGCGACTTCAAACGATTTTCAAATTCACCTTTCATGCCCGCACCCGCTTGCAGCAAAGCCAAATCTAGGCTGTGCAACTTAACGTTTTGTAATACTGCAGGTACATCTTTTTGAGCGATTCTTAGGGCTAGTCCTTCAACCACAGCGGTTTTACCTACACCCGCTTCACCCGTTAATATTGGATTGTTTTGACGACGTCTAGTTAAAATATCTACCATCTGACGTATTTCGAAATCACGACCTAAAATTGGGTCTATTTTTCCTGCTTTTGCTTGAGCGGTTAAATCTACGGTAAATTGATCTAAGCTTGGTGTTTTAGATGAACCATTTGCAGGTGTTGTAGCACTTGCAGTGGTGGTATTACGTTCTTGCGATTGGGCAACAATTTCAGGCCATGCATGTAGTAGTTGTCCAGGTTCTATATTATTGAAAAGCTTGCTACAACGCGTTACTAAACTAGACAAGGTATCGTCTTTTGTAAGCGTATAAATAACGTAAGCACTGCGAATTTGCTCATCAGTAAATTCTATACTGGTGCTTAACCATGATTGTCTAAGTAAAGTAGTAACATGTACCGACAGACTAGGCGACGAATCACTGCCCGTTTTAAATGACTCTAATGATTGATTTAAATCTTGCTTTACCTGATCAATATCAATATCGAAAGCACCGAATATGAGTCTAACATCGTCTAGTTGCTGCTCAATCATAGCTAACAGCCAATGCTCTAATTCAACCGTAAAATGGCTGCGGCTATTACAAATTGCGACCGCTGCTTCTAAGCTCTTTCTACAATCTGGGCTTAGTTTCTCAACTAATTTGTTTAATGTCATCGTTGACATACACTGTTCCTTTTAATTTTAATTATCCTTTAAACGATAACTTAGTAGGGTTAAATTTAGGGGTGTTTTTACTCGCCATTAAAAAGCTATTTGCGCCTAGTTGGCATTCACTTTTTGACAGCTGCACCGCATCAAGTTGTTGAAAATCTGACTCAATAACAAGTCGAAATGAAATAGCATTGCCGGCATAGTCTTTGACAATTTTTTTAGCTAATTCAAATAACTTGCCTTTAGGTAACAAGGATTTTGCTTTATCAAAATCGCGGGTACTGATATGGATCTCGATATTAGAAGAAATATCCCATATCTTTTTACCAATTACCGTATCAACACCTAAGCGGGCATGTTGTCCCTCATAAAGGCGTTCACTTGCTAAACATGTTTGCTCTTGTGGCTTCAAATCGTGCCACTTACCTATCATTTGTTTAATGACAACATCACAGCCAAGATATGAGCTCAGTACACTTTTTAAATCAAAAGCATTGCGAATTTTTCGGCTATAAAGGCCTGAAAAGTGCAACTGATGTTCATCATAACCGCCGCTTAAAAGCCCTAATATTTGCGTGTATGGGTCTTTGTTTTTATCTTTATTTATATGATTTAAAGACGGTTTATATTTTTTCCACGCTCGATAATATAAAGACACCAAACGGTGATTAAACATGTCGTAAAAGTCGCGCATGGTTGTATCTTTATAGCGAAGACGCTGCATCACCAGTTCGCTATAAAATTGAGGCAAAGCGCCCGAGCAACCCGTTAGTCCCATAAAAGAGATCTGCATGTTGACTTTATGTAAGCCATCCTCAAAGCTTGCTTGTTCTAATTTTGTGATAGCGTTACCTGGGTAACCAAATTTTTGAGTTGCGGTAAACTTAATTAACTCTTGCTTTGGACTACTGTCATACCCTACGTAGCGATACTCCAAGCCATGCTTTTTCAGCTGGTTTTCTATAATGAAAACTGCTTTATAAAAGTCAACTTGTGACGCTTGAGAAATAATATGTTGGATCATATTAACGGGCTTTCCCCAACTCGCGCAGGCCATTGGTAATACACTTGCTCTTGTTCTTTTAGCCTTAAACTAACGCGAGTAAAGCTATTAATTGCTGCAAATTGCGCAAAGAAATGATCGAGGATAGAGGCAAAGAAAAACATGCCACTACCTGAAAAGTCATCATTGGCGAAGGTAATTTCAATTTCACTTCCCGTTGCAAAGCTTACTCGCCCTTTTTGCACAACACGAGCCGTTGCGGGTTCTACAACCACACGGTAAATATTATCAATAAGGCCTTTTGTTTGCGGAGATGCTCTAAAGTCATAAAGGCGTAGCACTTCTTTAAGCTTATTACATGCATCATCTCCACTAAACGCGTCGAGCGTTAAATGATTAACTAATTGCCAACGAGTTGCATCGGCTAATATCGGTCTAACTGCATGAGTAAATGGAATTAAACATCTAATTTTTTTAATTACATCGCCGCGCTCTGGCATTAATAAGCCTAGCTCATCGTCTCCAAAAGGCATGCTCGCAGGGAGGTTTCGATTACTGCAATTAGCACGTACGGTTAGGACCGTGTTCCCTTCAGCATAATCCATAGCGCTATTTTCAAATCGTGCATCTACCAATGATAGAAACGATTCGGTGCCTGACTCAACATAACCCCCTGCCCATGAGGCAGTTTCTCTGCGGATATGCCAAAACAAATCATCGTGGCCTTGGTATCGTGGATGCGTTTGTCCATAAAACGGACAAACTATTTGTTTATTTCCCTTATGGTCAAAGGCAATTACTTCTGAAATACCAATTACTTCTGAAATCTCAGAGTCCATATAACGCGGCGTTAATTGGTATTCGTATTCGCTCAGCTCAGGGCGAATAGGTTCTAATTCTTGTTCAAACATATTAATTATGGGCGTACACCCCATCAAGAACATGTCTTTGTCTACTTGCTTTTCAAGCTCTGAAGATTCAGCATCAAGATAAATATACACTGTGCATTTATTAGAATTTTTAGGCAACGATGAGTGAATATTTTCAAGTTCAAAAAAACGAAACTTTTCAGGAAAGGTAAAGTTTTCGACGAGTAAGCGATAGCCGGCACTTGATCGCTGCGAATACGGTACAACCGCTTCATTTGCATCAAAGCCAACCGCTTTAAGTTGAGTTTTAGAAAGGTACTTTATACCCTCATCACCATTATCAAAAGCAATGCCAATAGCGTGCTTAAACAATAATTCATACACTTTAAGCGTATGATGCCATTGGCCATTTATAAATAATCGTAATTTTTCCAGCCCAGTTTCAGCCAGTGATACACCCGGGTATTCACCGGTTAGCTCAAGTTTGAAAATTGACTTTGCTTTCTCATGCCAACGTGGTTTTGGTGCCACAAAAGGACTGTTATCAAATTGCGCACTGGTAATTTCAACAGGCCATAAGTAAGTTTCATAACAGGTTTGAAACTTACATTGCTTCATTGACTCAACATTGGTTTCAACTTCACTCGCTCTTGGAATGACTACTCCCGTGGTTGAGAGGTTTTCAGCCTCTAATTTAACCACCGACATTGAAGGAATAGGCGCTTGATAGTCAGGTAACATTTGCCCTAATAAAGCATCAGTAAGCTCAGGAAAGCTATCATCTAACTTTTGCCTAATATTAGCCGTTAAAAATGCGAACGATTCAATTAATCTAGATACATGAGGGTCTTCAATATGATCATCGCTTAGCTTTAATCGCCCTGCAACTTTAGGGTATTTTTCAGAGAAGTCTTTACCCATATGACGAACAAACGCCAATTCACGATTGTAATATTTTAATAATTCATCGTTCATAAAGAAGCCTCAATAATCTTCATCCCTAAGTTCACAGGCTCAACTTCAGAGTCAAAGCTAATAAACTCTGGCTCTGGATCTGCATATAGTAAAGCGTTTATTCGCAAGTTTAATACTCTATTTACGGGTACTTCATCGTCAGTAAATACCTCAACTTCAATGAACCGAGGCTCAAATTTCAAAATTGTATTTCTAACGGTTTCACATAGCAGTGCCCGCCCTTCGTGAGAGCTCACCGACATACTCGAAAAGTCAGGCAAACCATACGATAAGCAGGATGTTGCTAACTCTGCATATTGTGCTGGCCACGTGTGCCATTGAATTCGCGCATTTAGCAGCGCTTCTATGTCTCTGCGCACATTTTTTCTCAGCTCACTAATGCTGATCCCCTCAGTACGAGATGGGGCATCCTGAAAGTCTGGCTCATCGTCAATGAGCCTATCTAAAATGGATGCTTGAAGCTGCTGCTTATGCTCTATCATAATTATTTACTATGCTTACTCAGCTGTTTCTAGGGCGTTTATTTTAAGATTTGGAACAGTGATGGCTTCATCGTTAACAAACAACATTTTCATTCCTTTGCCTACAATAAATTCGTCTTGAAGTTCTTCCCAATCAGATACTTGGCCTAGCTTTTCTAGATCTGTATTTGAGTTTGCGTAAACCAGTGGCAAGTGAGCGGTGCCCGATGGGCCGTCTTTAATAGTAATTTCAACGCGTAACCAAATACTCTCTAATAATGACGTTACAGGTTCTACTTTTAATGTTTCAATTTCATTAAAGTTAGCCAGGTAAAACTCGCCATTCGTGCCTAGCACTTCTAAATAAGGACTTAAGCTATCATCTAAATCTCGAATTGCTGATTGCTCGTCTTCAACACTCTCCAAGCGAAGCGCTTCCATTTGTTGTGCAAGACTGGCTGCTTCAGATGTTTCACCTTCAAGCAAAGCAACATGCATTTCTAAAAACAAGGTATCTAGCTCATTGGCTTCATGAAAAAGTTTAGGAATACCCTTACCTTGATAAAAATCTACGCGCGATTGTTGGGCACGAATTAAATGTCTAAGGTTAACTGCACCTACAGCAAACTCTGGGTTCTTTTGCACCATAAAGTCGAGTTGTTTGTCTGCTTTTTCAAGCTCGCCATTAATGCAAAGTAATTCAGAATAAATACTTCTAATGTCAAAATTTAAAGGCTCATCCTGCAACTCGGTAGCGCAGCATAATAAAGCATCAGCAAGTTTTCCCTCGCGAATTAAACTGTGTATTTTTTTCATGATTATTCCTTTATTTTATGATGAGGACTGAGCTCTGTTATTAACTTAATACTCGAGACCATTTGGTCTAACTGAAAGTGGGGCTGTAACTGCAAAACCGAAAAGTAATGCCCCGGGTTTGCTTTATTTTCACTTACTTTTATTTTTGCATTACTCAGTGGATATTTGCTTCTAATATGCTCAGACGCGGAATCTGATGCAGTAGTGTAGTTATTTATCCACGCTTGTAAGTCTCTTTCACAGGCCTGTGCTGTGCTATAAGAACCGACACGATCGCGGGCTAATAATTTTAAATAGTGCGCAAAGCGCGATACACACAAAATGTATTGCAACATAGAAGATAAGCGCGCATTGATATTGGCAGCACTTGAATCGTAATTTTTTGTTTTTTGAACCGATGCATTACTGTAAAAAACAATATGCTCCGTATTTGTAACCGAAGAAGCTGGGATAAAACCGAGCTCAGAAAATTGCTTTTCAAACTTACTGGTTACTAATAAATCAAGTGGCGGCTTTGCCTCTTTTTGATAGGTATCGTTTGCAAAGCTATCACGAGCAAGCCCTGTTACTAATCCCTTAGAGACTTTACCTGGCTCTATACCACGAATGTGACCAAACCAACCGCTATCGCAGTAAGCTCTAATTATTGTTGATACGAATTGATACGCTGCACTGCCCCACAACATATCTGTTTCTGGATTTTTTATTTGTTCTTTGAAGTAAAAATCTTGATGGCGTTTGCCATCATTAACATAAGGCGGCCTGACTAATACATGAGGCAATGTAAAGCCCATGAAGCGGGCTTCTTCCATTTTTCTAAAACTTTGCCATTTTATATATTCAGGCTGTTCAAACTGATTAAATAAATCAGAGTAATAACCTAAATCTGAAAAGCTATCAGCACCAAATAAATTAGCCGATGCCGAACATATAAAAGGAGAAAATGCAGCCGCTGCCGTTCTTGATACCTCTTTTATGGTATCAATATCGTTGTAAATAGTGCCTGCTGAGCAACCATTACTAATTTCGTAATCACCAATTACAATACCAAAAGGCTCGCCTCCGGCACTGTCAAACTCGTTTTGATAAAGTAACTGAAAAAACATACTTTGATCAAAATCAATCGCTTTGTTCACGTCTTTTGAGAGCGTTGACCAATCACAATTGAGCAATTTAACTTTTACTTTTTTTTCTTTGTCTTGTTGCTCTGTTTGTAATAATAACCACCATAGATTACGCCAGCTAGCTTCTAAACGTTGAAAGCTATTAGCATGAATTATGTGGTTGAGTTGCGATGAAATAAGCTGATCGAGTTCAATAATTACACGTTGTAAATAAGGACTTAAAGACTCCTTATTCCAAGAAAGGGGAGAATCAGAAGAGCCTTCAAGCCATAACAATAACGCTTTATCTAGGTTTTTTTCATTTAAAAACCTATCGAGCAAAGCGTCATTATCACTAATTCGAGACTGTGACTTTTGTTGAAAAGTGAAGTCTTGATTTATAAATGAAAACTCTTCGTGATTCATTCTATTGCATCATCCTTAATGCGAGAGAGCGGTATTATTAACCGATCTCTGGGATTTTAGCTACAAGACGTAAAGAAGACGTTAATTCTTCCATTTGTAACCAAGGTTTCAACCAAGCAACAGCGTTGTAGGCACCAGGTTGACCTGGGATCTCTTTCACAGATACTTTTGCATCTGCAAGAGGGTAACGTGCTCTAATGTCTTGACCACCGCCCTCTGTCGCATTTACATATGACAGGATCCAACGGTTTAACCATGATTCAACGTCTTCAGCTTCCATAAAGCTACCAATCTTGTCACGTGCCATTACTTTTAAGTAATGCGCAAAGCGAGAAGTTGCCATTAAGTATGGTAAACGAGCTGAAATAGCAGCGTTAGCCGTGGCATCAGGCGTTGAGTAAATTTTTGGTTTTTGACAGCTTTGACCGCCAAAGAAAACAGCATAATCAGTATTTTTATAGTGACATAGAGGTAAGAAGCCTAACTGGCTTAACTCTGCCTCACGACGATCTGTAATGCCAATTTCTGTTGGACACTTAAGATCTGGGTCACCATCATCACTAGTAAATATGTGAGTCGGTAAACCTTCCACTTTACCGCCACCCTCAGCACCACGAATAGCAGTACAGAAACCGTATTGAGAAAACGCAGCGGTCATGTTAGTTGCCATAGCGTATGCTGCATTACTCCAACAGTAATCACCATTATCAGTGCTCACTGAACGGCCGTCTTTTGGCTCAACTTCAAACTCTTCGTAGTTGAACTCTTCAACTGGTTTTGACGCTGCACCATAAGGTAAACGCGAAAGGAAACGCGGCATAGTAAGTGATACAAAGCGTGAATCATCGCTGTCTCTAAATGAGCGCCATTTAGTATATTCTAATGATTCAAATACTTTTTCTAAATCACGTGGTTTAGTAAGCTCTTCCCAATTATCAAAACCAAATAAAGACGGTGAAGAGGCAGCAATAAATGGACAGAAGCCAGCTGCAGCCACATTAGACATTAAGCTTAATGTTTCAACATCTTCAGGGTGATTAGTAAATTCAAAGTCACCTACGATAGTGCCATATGGTTCACCACCCGGAGTACCAAATTCAGACTCGTAAATTTTCTTGAAGGTTTGGCTTTGATCAAACTCAACAGCTTTACTCAAATCTTTATGTAGCTCTTTTTTCTTCATGTTTAAAACACGAATTTTTAATGTAGAACTTGTTTCAGAGTTCATCACTAAGTGGTGTAAACCGCGCCATGAGCCTTCAAGTTTTTGAAACTCATCCGAGTGCATCACCACACTTAGCTGTTTGGAGATTTTTTGATCGATTAACTGAATAGCTTCATTAAACGTCACAGTCATGTTTTTATTCCATTGAACTGTGCCTTTTAATGCTTCTTCGGTTAATGTTTTTAGTAACTCTTCAGCACGGCTCGACTCTGTTTGTTTAGTCGCACCAATTGCTTGCTCTAATAGTGAAGAACTTACTTCTGATACCGATTCTGATTCTGTTGCTAATTGTTCAGTGCTCATTTATCAGTCTCCTCTAAGTTAAGTTCTTTAGCCATCGAGTCTAAGCTTGCTGTATTGCTTAATACTTCTTCGAGTACATTTTCAAGCTCTTCTGAACGGTCAATTTTGGTCATCAAGTCACGCAGCTTGTTGCGCGTTTCCATCAATTTGCGTAAAGGTTCTACTTGGTTTACAACCGCAGCAGGCTCGAAATCGTCAATCGACTTAAAGTTCAAGTTAACTTCAAACTGAGAACCATCATCCGTTAATGTATTGTCTACTTTTAAACGCAGAGAAGGACTCATACGTTTTAAAACATCATTAAAGTTATCACGATCAATTTGAATAAAACGTCTATCTTTTAGTGGTTTAAGTGCTTCTGTGTTATCACCAGAAAAATCACCCATTACACCTACTACAAAGGGTAATTCTTTTTTTACTGCCGCGCCCTCAGTTTCCACATCATAAGTGATATGTACTCTTGGTTTACGAACTCGTTTTAACTTATCATGGATACTCATTGAGAACTCCTTTTACTATGTTTCAGTTTCGCTGATCTTAATGCCAGACAACTTAAAGTATCCAGTCCTAGCATCACTATCTGTAATTAACTCATTTAATAACTCAGGTAGCGATAATTCGCTCCATCGAATAACTTGTTCTATCGTGTAAGACATTGGTGAATGAGGTTCAGTCTTTCTGAAAAATGTCGCAATTTCTTGAAGTTTTTTTATTGCGTTTTCTCTCGAATCAATCTCATCACTGACACGCTTTTTAGGTTGCGCTGCGTCTGCTTCACTCGCATCTTCAACCGCTTCCTCTTCAGGCTCAGCATTTGCCTTATCTAATGCAATTTGTGCTGCTTCAAGTTTATCTGCTGCAACATGGTTTACCGCAGCTAAGCTCACTTTTAATGCTTGTTTAATATTAGACGTAGGTTGTGGCTCACCCGTTACCTCGTCCATAACCTCACTCAAAGCGGCAAACTTTTCTATCGCGTCCTCAATATCATTTTTTAAAGATACAAAAAACTCAGTACTGGTTTCGGCTGCACTTTTTTCAAGCTGTTCAAAATCAACGGCGCCTTGGGTTATCTTCTTTTCACGTTTTTCATCACTTAAACGTGAAATGTCATAACCTTGCTGATATTCCCAAAAAGAAAAAGGATCCATACTGACACTGTCTGTCATGTATATACTTTTAATTGGAATAATTAACGTACCTTCACCAGCACTGCCATTTAAGCCAACTAATGCAGACACTTTGTCTGAAATTTCATCACCGTCATCAAGTGTTGGATAAAGTGACTCAAAATGATGTTCCAAAAGGTGCTTAGCAACACTAAAACCAAACGCAATGCCTTTAAAGCCATGAACGCGGCATAAGCCTTCAATTAGCCATGCTAGGTATTCTATATCTTTACTTTCGGTTTTAATTGCCTCACTACATTGCTCAAGTAACGGAATCCAATCTCGAGAAAGCGAAGCAATTCCTTCTTCATCGACTAACGCATTTCTTTCAGCCGCACGAAGTTGGTTTCTTAAATCTTTTAAGGCGTAGTAAGTAGACGTTGGAGAGACATCTGAGCGCGGATCACTACCTGCAAACTCAGTATCTGAAATAGGGGAAATATACTCTTCAAATAAAAACATTCCATTGTCCTAAATATTATCCATATTCTCTAAAGCTTAGAGCGTGAATAATATTACATTCTTTAAATTAAATTACAAGCTTCAGCGCCATTGTGCCGATAAGCTGGCTAATGTTATTTTATAAATAATTGAAATAACAGTTTTTTTGTTCCTGATATATTTACAATTTTTTTCTTAAATATACTAAAACAGGCTTAATCAGCTACTTAGTGAACAATGGAATCGTTGCCTCATCTTGTATATTGCAAGATTGTATCGATTGATTGGCATCTACATCATCATATTTCACTAAAATACAAGTCACATTATCTTTAGCACCTCTGACTAACGAGGAGTGCATTAAAGCCATTCCTGAATCAATAATACTACTGGGCTCTAATGACAAACATATGTCTTCATCTGATAATTCACCGGTAAGGCCATCTGAACACAGTAAAAAGATGTCGCCTTTGTTTATCTCACCCTCAATTACATCAACTTTCACTTCATCCATTACCCCTACAGCACGAGTAATAACGTTAGATAATGGGTGGCTTTTAGCTTCTTCAACAGAGATCATTCCCTCGTCGATTAAGTCATTAACTTGACTATGATCTCGAGAAACTTGAGTTAGTTTGCCATTACGTAATAAGTAGGCTCTGCTATCACCAGCCCATAATATGTAATAGCGCTCATTCTTAACAAACAAAGCTGTTACTGTACTGCCAGCTGTTTTATTGCTTAAATATTCAGCGCTATACTGAGTTAGTTGCTTATTTGCATCTTCTATAGCGCTAACAATATGACTTACGGTCAAGTCCTCTAGCCTGAGCTTTTCAACAGTAGTTCTAATCACATCAACCACTAATTGACTAGCAACTTCACCCGCTTCATGCCCGCCCATACCGTCAGCTACGACCCATAAGTTATGGCTGTTAATTTCAACGTGCGCATCTTCATTTAGCTGCCTCACTGCACCTCTATGAGTTATGGCATAACTTGTACTTAAATTACTAATCACTATTCTTTACCTGTGTGTAGTTCCATTCCCAATGCTTCCAACGTCCATCGAGCATAGCGGCTACTTGATTAACTGGCGGTAAAGCTGACGTGATCAGTACCATCGGTTTTATATTACAAGAACCATGTGTCCACCAAACACTATAATCACCATACTTTTTATGTAATATAGCATGCATGGCATCTTGTAAAATATGATCGCTTAACTCTGTACCTGAAAACTCTAGTGCGACTGCTTGTTTGTTTTTATCTTTTGAATTGGCATAACTTACTTGCTTTTTATTTGCAGCAACTTCACTTAATGTACTGGCTAGTTCTTTTCGCCAAGAGAACAAATCCACAGAGCCATCAAGTACTTTAAGAACAGCATCTTCGTACTCTAATGAAAAAACACCAGAATGAAGCACATCAACCGGAGCAATATGAGTTGCACGAGTTACTGTTAGTGGATAGTGTCTTCCTACTGCATCCATACTGGGCAATAACGTACCCATAATACCAGTATCACCCACAATATTGGGGCTTAAGGCAAAGTGCCAAACAGGGCCTGTTAGGTAGCTTTCTTGCCAAACATCACCAAGTTGCTCTTTGCTCACAGCAATGGCAGCTTGTAACCATTGCTCCCAATGCTCTGAAAACTCTTTAGTTACGTTATCTTGAACAAAGTCGCCTAAACAAGGCACCTTGCCAAGATAACCAATATCTACAATCGGGTCGGACATGAAAACTTCTCTACACTGCTGTTCCAAAACGGATGCCTGATTGAGCTAGGCAGTAATTCTACTTTTGCATTGTTCCCCATCAAAGAGAAATGTAACTCTAGATCTTGACGGGTTTTGCTGCGCTTTTCACTGAGCTCATCTAGCATTCGATAAAGTGACCACTCGCCTTGATAAGTCGTGTTAATTGAACGCCCACCGTTTGGCGGTGTAAACACAACGCGAGTTTTACTTTGGCCACTGGCGCCAGGCCATACAAAGTTTGTAACTTTGAGTGGACCATGACGGTAAATCATTGACTGGCCATCAATTTCAATCATTAAACTAGATACCGTTTTATCTAAATTAAAAGTACGTAAGCCAAACTCAATTCGGGGTGTGTCATTACCACGTTCAAAAAATGCGGTTTGAATTTTGAAAGCGTGCTCAAACATTTTTAAGGTGTTATTGCTAATACCAATATCTTTCTCAAATTTCCACGGGCTAGAGCTCATGTCCACACTCGGAGCTACATAGCTATTAAAAAAGTTATCTATGGTGCCATTGGGGCCAAAGAAGCGAGTAAAGTCTTTAATGCTGACTTCTTTTTCTGCCTGCGGAGCAAATGGGTAACGCCCCACAATTGCCGCGTTATACTCGCGCAACACTTTACTTTTCCAAATTTCATTTAAATGTCTGTTAGCACTATTTTTGGTGATGTTGCTAGTATCTCTACTTATATCAAGCAACCAACTATTAAACGGATAAGGCAAATCACTACTTTGGTACTCTAATTGGCGAATAAAACTCGGTTTACTCTTACCACTTATTTGATCTTTAATTGAGTATTTAAGCTGATCACCTCTATCAAGTTTAGTTAGATAAATATTCAACTCTCTTAAGTTTTTCTGAATATTATCAAGCTGCTGAATGTCTATATCGATAATATCTTCAAACGCCTCTTCGACTTGATAGCCCGGTAGCTGTACCTCAAACTTAGGCGCTTCGTCAGGTAAGAAGCGTTTGATTCGATTTGCTTTCGTTTGCATCGCAACTTTAGCTGCATTAGCCGCAATATCCCCTGCGACTTTTTGATTTTCAGAAACAGGTAGCTTAGTTAGTTGAACATTCTTTTTAACTGCATTGATGATATTTTTTATTGGCGCTTCTGAGCCTGCTAATACATCAGTAATATTCACACCCTCAGCAGGTGAGCTGTATTGATTAAGACTCAAGTCATCTAAAAACGACTGCCAATAATAGATATAATCTTGAAAGTAACGTTGCTCTAGCTTCTTTTCTATCTCTGCTTTAGAGATATCATACGTGCCAGAGGCTTCTTGACCATACACCCAGCTACTGGCCATTAAGTTGCCAAGCATTTTTCCTTTTTCAATATTAAAAATGCCATGAAAACCGTTAAAAGTGTATAGCCCCGGAATACTGCGCGTTAAATCACCATTATTACGAAAAGTAAATTTTTGCGCACTTTCAAAGCTAATAATATCGGTTAATCTGAAAGGCGGAATACTGCTATCAAGAAAATCAGCTTGAAGTCGCTGGTATGCTCTTTCTGCAATCGGTAGTTTAGTGAGTTCTGCACGAGCTACGCGAACCGCCTGATTATCTATTTCGGTTTGTGTTACGCCCTCTTTTAACAACGCAGCAATATGATTCATCAACTCATTACGCGTCTGCATGTTCAAATCACCAGGCAAATTTCTATCTAAATATGCACTAAACCAAACGGAAATATCTTCACTTTCAAAATATTCAGGTTTAAATAGCATTAAGTAGCATCTGAGCGTTTCATATAAATAGCTAAGATGCTCTGGGTGAGCCTCCATTTCCTTTATTAACGTGTTTGCAATGAAGGGCTCTAAATAGGTTTGCAAAGAACGTTTGTAAGCATTAGCAGAAGACTCTTTAATTTCAGTAAGCTTATTAAAGCCAACTGAAGATGCATCTTCAGGATCAATTAACTGAGCATTGGTTGCTGGCAAGTTTCTTAATGCATTTAGTCTGTCATTTAGTACCAGTAGATTATTTCTATCAAAAGAAGATGAGTCTAGTTCTTGGTACGTGGCAACTGCTTCATCTGTTGCATCAATTAAGTTGCTATTCCACGCAAAGCTGAAATACCAAGAAATTGAAAAACCGAACAAAGCAATACACGCAAGTGACACACTAGCAATTCGAAGCCACTTATTCTGTTTATCATGGTGTTTGTTAGTGCTTGCTAAGTTTTGCTCAGGGAAAATAACGCTCTCTAAAACGTTTTTAATAAAAAAGCTTTTAGATTGGTTTATGTAATCGGTTTTATCTGCACTTGCATCATTTAAAAAGCTCGAAGGGGTCCCCTCTTGAGTGGCGCTGGTTAGATACACGCCTCTAAACATAGGTAACTCTTCATAAGCGTTAGGAGTAAAAATCTCTTTCAAGAAGTCATCAGCAACGCCTTGTAACACACGTAATTGTCTGGGGAACTCAAAGATTTTAGCTCGAATAGCTTCATTACGTTCATTGATCAATCGACGGTTTAACATCTCTGTAAGTTTAGAAATTAAAGCGTGGAATTCTTTATTGAATGCATCGACTTGGGTATCTTTATCTAAATCAAGCTCAAAGGTGATCCCCCAAACTTGCTCACATTCTTCCTCAGTAAGTTCGCCAAAGAACTCTCTGAATCCTTCAATTAAATCTACTTTAGAAAAAATAACATAGACGGGAAATGTCATACCAAGCTGGTTTTGTAATTCTTGAAGGCGTTGTTTTATAGCACGCGCATGAAGATTTCGCTCAGTTTTGGTTTGACTCATAAGTTCAGAAATCCCCATACTGATCATTACCCCATTTATAGGGCGTAATGGGCGATGCTTTCTTAGTAAGCCGAGAAAGCCTTCCCATGCTCTAGAGTCGTGTTTAGCGTGGCTACTTTGCGTTGTATAACGCCCTGCAGTGTCGATTAATACCGCTTTATTGGTAAACCACCAATCACAATTGCGCGTACCACCAACACCATGCACTAAATCAACCCCAAGCTTATCCTTTAATGGGTAATCTAGGCCTGAGTTATGAATAACCGTTGTTTTACCTGCGCCAGGTGGACCAATCATGATATACCAAGGTAATTGGTATATATTTTTACCTTTAAATAGTTTTACGTCTTTGAGTAAATCTATGGCTTCATTCATTCTGGTTTTTAGGGTGGTTATTTCTTCGTTAACTTCACTACTGTTTGCATCGTTATTATCTATTAACTCATCTGCCATTTTTTCATCACGTTTGCTTTGCTGCATAAGGCGATAAATTTTGGTTACTGAAAAAACGAGTACTATCAATAAAATAGTTAATAGTCTTGCTGCGACACCGGCAAGCGGAACATAATCGGCCACTGCAATTAAAGGACCACCAAACCAAATTAATAATGATAAGGCTAAAAAACCGATAATTAACATAGCGGTTCGAGACGTTAGTGCGTAGGTTATTTTCTTAAATTTTTGTGAGAAACTCATTACAGCCTCATTAAAATAATAGATCGATTTCAATTCTGCGGTTTAACGACCGAGAAGCTGAATCTGAATTGCTGGCGATAGGCTCTGCTGCGCCCTTTCCTTCTGGCCATAGACGACCGCTCAAGTTGGTGCTTTTAGCCATTAAATTAGCAACTTGTGTTGCTCTGGCTAAAGATAAATGCCAATTAGAAGGGTACGTATCAGTACTAATTGGTAAATCATCTGTATGACCTGTTATGAGGACTCGCCCTTTAGTTCCTTCTAGGCTTAACGCTAACTTTTCTAAAATAGGCTGGAATGAAGGGAGAAGTTGCGCGTCTCCTTGCTTAAACAAGTTTTCACTGTTGATTGTAATGCGGATCCCATCTGAGGTTTTAGCAACGGCAACAATCCCCATTTTAATTTCTGTTTGCAACAACTGTTCAAGGACACGTAATTGCTGATCTTTTTTATCAACCGTCTGGTTGACTGCTAAGGGGTGAATACCGGCTAGCTTTTCATTAATCGCAACAACATCATTATTTAGTTTCATATTTATTGATAAATAGATCATCAATAATATTAGCCCCAATACAGAAAATATAACCCATAGCGGAACTTGATTTCTCAGTTCAACACCGGCTGCTACTCTTTGCTTCCAGTTTGGAGACAGCTTGTTGTTAATTGGCCCATTAAGTTGGTTTAATAAATGATAAAGTTGTGAACGATATTCTTCGATTTTTGTATCACCACCGGCACCTAGGCGATATTTACCTTTAAACCCTAAATTTAGGCAGTGATATTGCAACTCTAAAAACTGTTGATTTCTTTCTGGTTGACCTAAGCCTGAATCAAGTAACGTATAAAAATATTCACCGCCAAATGTTTCTTTATGAAAAGTAGAAAGTAGACTTTCATCTGCCCATTCCATTGAACTCCACTTTGAGTTCAATACAGACTCATCAAGAATGGCACACAAACAATAGCGCGAATTATTGATCACTTCTTTTGATAAGTGCTGATTGCGAACTTCCACTTCAAATCGTTTGATTGCCTCAACACAACGATGTTTAAGCGCTGCGAGGTTGCTCATTTCAAGCGATTGATTAATTGAAATTACAAGAGAAAAACAATCGGTTGCTGCTTCTAACAAAGGGTTTTTAAATATCGATACTTTGTTATTACCTAATGGCTTCGAAGAAGGTGGCTCGACCGACATCACTGTTTTATCAGCATCATTTTGTGCCGGATTACTACTTGGCGTATTTCGCCCTAGTCGACCTGGGCGAGGTTTAATAATGGTTTCGTCCATTGAAACTCTTCCTTTTAAAAAGTTAAGTTCTTATCGCCCAAAGGCTTAATTGTAGCTCTGGGTAATTTCCTGAGAGGTGAATAGCAATTCCCCCGCTGGAACGTAATTTATCCCAATGTTCACCATGCCTATTTAATTCAAAATAATGAAAACCAGCATGATAAGGAATTTGTCTTGGTGCTGTTGGTAAATTGCTAATCGTAATACCTGGAATTTGGTTATTTACCAGATCTCGAATAGTTTCTACACTGCCAATTTTAATTTGCGAAGGCAGAATTTTTCTTAATTCTTCATGGGGCACACTTGCTTTGATTGCTAAAACAAATTGAGCTGAATTGAGAATTGACTTGTCTTTCAACGCACCAAAAGAAATACCAAATTTACTTTGCTCAAGTTTAATTTCAGTTGCTGTTTGCTCAATAACATGGCTTAACGATTGGTATAAAAAGTTAACCACTTCATTAAATACCTGTCCTAAATTAGTATGGTCATAATTAGGTAATTTAGGCACCCTCTTGTTAGCTGTGCTGAAAGTTGACAACTCGCCCGCAAGCTCAATTAAACGACTATAAAATACATTCGGGTGTAAGCTATTGACACTAAGCAAGTTATTAAATATCGCATCATACTTATTTAGTGTTTGCAGCATGATAAAATCTGCAACTGAGCTACTCCCTGCATAGCCTTGACTGAGCCTAGCGGCTATACTTTCAGCGCGCTGCTTTATCATTGAGCCAATTTCTCTGACCAGCCCTGATAAAGGTTTGCATTGCCCTACTTTTAAAGAAGGAGGAATATACTTAGCATCTAACTTTATTTGCCCTTCACTACTCACATCTATAATTCTAGCTAAAGGTAATACGATATAGCCTGAATGATCATCAGAAGACAGCATCAATTTGCTATACACTTTCGCAACTTGAATAATTTCCTGAGATTGTGCCCCTAATAAATCATCACTCACTGACAAGTCATTGAGCTTATACCGAGTAACGGTGTTATCGTCGGCTGAAGATATATTAATCCCGCTATTTTTTAGCGCAGGGATAGCAAGATAAACAATCTCATCAAAAACATCTTTATTAACCACTAGCGGTTCAGGTAATGATGTTGATTGAGGCATATCTATTGGTAATAAATCTGGAGTGATTGCTGATAATGCGTCTACAGCAAACTGCCCGCTGTTAAGCAATTCATTATCAATACTTATATCGATTATTCCCCACGGATCAGCAAGATTGCCACTGCATACTTGCTTGATAACATTAGAAATATATTTATCTGCTTGTTGAAAGTGCTGAGGTCTTAAAAACATTCCTTCAGTCCAAGCAACACGAGTGTTATCACCCATTTTTAAAAATCCTTTTTTATTGCTCTCTCATGTATGTCGCAATTGCTTCTACATTAACATTGATATCGTCATAGCCGGTAGGATCAACTTCTATAACCGCTCTCCACCTTGCTTGATCTATATTTCTATAAGCAACAACAACCCCAACGTAAAGAGTATTACGATTAAGGCTCATTTTATATTGTTGTATTGAGTCAGGCTGAAGTTCTAATTCATCTTTTTTTAATAAGTCAGGTCCGAGGATTTTTTCTGGTGTGTCGTACAAGCTAAAAAAGTCCTGCGTGTCAAAAATAGTTCTTGAGCTAAGCTCAAAAATTTTCATTACCACTGGAGAAGGACGTTCTGACGTATCTGGATTAACATTTTTAGATACATTAATGATCAGATCGGTAGAAGGAGGTACGATTTTATTCATCGTAGAACAACCCATAACCAAAAATAGTAAACTAAAACTCAATAAGTAGAGCTTAACTTTGTACATTATTTACTTTCCTTTCTAGTGCGTTTCTTTGATTCGATCGTTGTATGCCTTTAAAAAATCATCAGACATTGCCATGGCGCCTTTAGTGTTCACTTCCTGAGAAATATCATCATATAAACTTTGATATAACTTCCAGCATTTAGACTCTATTTGACCAGGAATAATTTTTAACACGTTAGAATTATCGTTTGCCTGTTGATTAATTTGCATGGGAGAAACCTGCGATAACATCCCTTTTAACACACCGTCTGCACCAGCGAGTAAAGCATGCTCATGCTTACGTGTGTCTATAAAGCTTTCTTTAATAGATTCATTCGAAGACAGAAAGCTTGCACTATTTTTTATGAACAAGTTCTGAATAACGTCATCAATATTGGCAGAAAATTTTAATGGATTGTTTTGTTCAGCCTGAAACATCGTATGATTCAATCTTAATTTGTTTTTTACAATCGCGCGTTGACGTAAAGATTCCATAAGCTCAGTGAGCAATAAATTAAGGCCTTGGCCCATTTCAAACCACAGTTTTTCATTATCTAACGAATTTTTAAGCTCATCTTTAATCCCTAACCCTTTTAAAAACGCATCAGATAACGCCTTGTCATTTTGAACTACGTTCTTTATTGGTGCAGACTGTTTGTCAGGTTTGTGCTCATTAGCGTGGCTATTTGAACGAGGAGGTTCTTGAATAGGCGCAGGAGTATCAACAGGTGCTGATGAATTGCTAACATTATTGCCAATGTCAAAGTCATCGGTATTCATAAGGCGCGTTAATTCATCCCAGTCTTCAGGAATATGATTATCTGTTGTTTGTTGCGCAGTCACTGATATCTCAGGCATCGACTCATTCATAATCGAGTCATCGAATGAAGGTATAGACTGCTCAGCCGGTTGAGAGTTTTGCGTAGCGAAAGTATCTACTGATTGAAAATGACTTGGAGCAGAACTACTCACATCAGCTTGTTGATCTGATGTTAGCACTACATTAACTTGAAAATCGCCGATGGTTAATACGTCACTGTCTGACAAACGTTGTTTGTTGCCTTGACCAAGCGGCGCTACAGCAAAGTTAATAAATAATCCATTAGTTGAATTATCGTATACGTAAAAAGAGTCACCTTCTTTTTCTATTATACCGTGTTTACTTGAGATTATTTTTTCGGGATCAGGTAAATGCCAATCGCACGCTTCAGAGCGACCAAAAGTTAATGAATCTGTTACAGTTTTAGTGGCTTCTATTTCAGGCGAAAGTCTGTGATAGCTAGTGATGTTTAGTATCAGTTCCATTTGATAAGTCAGTCCCTTATATCGTTATTGTGAACAGGATAAAGTAGAAGCGAAACTATTGTCAACATTGAAATTAACACAAGAAAATATTGCGCTCTTGATTTTGTCTCTAAAACAAGATGTTTGATAAACACATTACACAGCGATGAAAGATTTTACCGTAATGCTTTATAACTAGGCCAAAAACAGCCTGTTTAGAGACCCCTTCTAGCTTTAAACCGACTTTTTCAATATATAGTAAGGGAAATTTACCAGCAACAATATGTCACTCAGGCATTGCTATAATTGTATATTTTTGTAAAATACATACTCATATCAGAGGGAAAATTGATAGATAAGCAGAGAATATTTACCTTTGTAATTATTTAACTTAACACAATAAAAGGATTTTTTATGAGTAGTACTAATGATCACAACGATAAAACTCAGATTGCTTCCCTAGACTCAAACACAAAAAAAACGTCAAACATTCGCAAGCAAAACCTACTTGGCAAAAAAATATCTGGCCGCTACTTAATTGAAGAGCTGATTGGCCAAGGCGGTATGTGCTACATTTATCGGGCGCGCGATACTTTTTTAGAAAGCAGTAATCGCTCAGAAGCAACGGTAGCAATTAAAGTACTTCAGGAAGAATTTTCAAGCTCTGAAGAAGCTATTTCATTACTAAAAGATGAAACAGCAAAAACACAGCAACTTTCCCACCCAAGTATTGTAAAAGTGTACTCAGCAGATTCTGATGGCGATTTATATTATGTCACTATGGAGTTAATTGAAGGGGAAACACTGGAACAAATTATTAAACGTAATAAACCCTCAGGTTTAGCGTTTAAAAAAGCAAAAATTATTTTAGAGCAATTAACCAATGCGCTAATTTATGCCCACTCGCGAGGCGTAATTCATAACGACCTTAAGCCCTCAAATATTATTTTTGACTCTAACGGCAACCTTAAGGTGCTTGACTTTGGTATTGCCAAACACAAAAGCTTAGACGATCAATACGCTGTAAAAAATGACAGTGAACTGGCAACTATTGGCGGCTACACCCCAACATATGCAAGTCCTGAGCAATTAAAGGGTAGTGAAGCATCAGTAAAAGACGATGTTTTTTCTTTTGCCTGTATTGCCTATGAACTACTTAGTAGTAAACACCCATTTAACCGTGTTGCTGCAGACAAAGTACCTAAAAATACAGCAGTTAAAAAACCAAGTAACTGCCCTATTCTTTTGTGGAACAATTTAAATAAAGCATTAGTTTTAAATGCGAATCAAAGGCTTGAATCATTAGAGCCCATTTTAAAAAGTCTCACAACAAACTTAAAGCCAGCGATTTTTGCAAGCGTCGCCAGTATCGCCATTATTGGTTTAATTGCGCAAAATTATTACTCAAGCTCAGATAATACAAAACAATTACAGGCACAACTCGATAATGCCAAAGCGATTAACCAACAAGTAGAAGCGTGGATGTCTTGGCAGGGGCCAACTATTTTAAACAAACTTGAACAAATTCCACCACAATATGAAGTGCTTAAACAAGGGTTACTAAGATCAAACCAGCAAAGCATATTAGAGAGCTTTAATGATGAAGCTAATCAGTTTAATAATATTGCAGGTCGTAAATTTAAAGATTTCGATAAAATCATAGCCGTCTACTCTGATGCATTAGATTATTACCCTGATTCAGAAAAACTATCGATGCAATTAGAAAGTGTACTTAGAGAACGCCAATCAATTATTTTTGATATTACAGCCAGAATCGATTTATTACTTGAACAGTCGCGTTATAACGAAGAGCAGCCCAATAGTATTGCTCACTTAGTTTCAGACTTAAAAGAAGTTGATAAAACTTACCGTTATCAGCCAACAGATCTTCACCTTGATAATTTCACTGTTGCGTTAAATACCGCTATAGAAAGTGACGATGTGATCACCCAAAAAGTTCTCTTAAACGTGGGTAAAATCGTTTTTACAAACAACAAAAAAGCGGATGAGTTACTAGCAAATTTAATGCAGCGAGAGTCTGCTATTAATGCATTAACTGCGTATCAGCAAAAGGTTAATTTAGGCGAACAAGCCGACTTTCCGCGTGCCGATGCAGTGGTGTTTTATGGTCCTAAGTTTCAACGTTTCTCGGCTCAATTAGAAACAATAGAAGATCATAAAGCGTTAATGGAGTTTGAAGAGTTTATTAAGTCTGAATCAACAGCATTACCGAATGACTTCTCACTTTTAGTCTCGTTGAGAAAAGAATTATCGAGACGTTACATCAGCACAGCTAACGATTTAATGAAAAAAAGAATGTATAAAGCTGCTGAGCGCTTAGTTGAAAAAAGTGAAGCGATTACTCAGTCTTTAGATAATATGCTTTAAAAAGAGTATATATTTATTGCTCAAAAATAGCACAGTGGTGATTGAATAACGATTACATAGCTATTAGACTAAAATCAAAATACAGATAACAAAGTCAAGGACGACGAGTGCATTCATATCATCATACACTCCGCCAAGATTTTACATATTTAGAGTTTTTATCATTAATGGAGTACCTATGAAAAATTTAAGCTTACTAGCTGCAGCCCTCATACTCTCAGGCTGTTCAGCAACATCTAAAACCAGCAAAACTGAAGATGTCGTTATTGAGCCAACCCCTCAAGTGAGCGAAGAAAGTACACCAATATCACTTACGGTTATTACTAACCCAGCTGATTCTAGAGTACGGATAATGAATATAGTGCCTGTATATCAAGATGCAATTGAACTAGATGCTGGTAAATATGATATTGAAGTAAGTAAAGCGGGCTATGTAACTTATAGAAAATGGGTAACGGTTGATAAAAAAACCATTTTAACTATAGAGCTCGATGAAAAACAGTTAAGCCAATCAGCGCAATAGACTGTTTAAAAAAGTGAAATGCCTTTAATGAATAAAGGCATTTAAACATTAATAATAAACATACCATGCATAACTACCCAAGCTTAAATTCACCGCTATACACAGCCACAATATCACTATAAATACACGCTTTTGTGACTTATGCCTTAAAGTCTGCTGCGCTATAAGTGCACCAGGCCATCCTCCCAATAGAGCACAGAGATGTAAATGTCGTTCAGGTATACGACTTACTTGCTTGCGATTCGACTGTACTGCTTTTCGTTTGTCCCACGCATAATATAAAAATGTAATACCACTGAGTAGTGAAATATATATCGGTACGAACATCTCAATTTTATGATTTAAATAAGCAAGCCATAGTAAAGCTATAAACACGCTCGAAAATATAATTAAGGTACTTTTTATCAAAAAATAATCGCCTATAATAAGAATAATAAATAAACACTCGGGTTAATTATGACATATTTAAAGGCCGCGATGCTGCTGTTATCGCTATCTATATTTAGCACTCTAGCGAATAATAAAACAGAGTCACTAGCACCAGAACTTGCGATTTTCACGCCCTACTTAGGCACTTGGCAAGCTGATTTTAATACCGAAAAAGGTGAGCCAAACATTCAAGATGTGAGTAAATGGCAGCGCGTACTTAATGGTAAAGCCATTCGTACTACACACTCTATTAATGAGGGTGAGTATGGAGGGGAATCAATGATTTTCTACGATCGTAAAAAACAGTCACTTGTTTTCTATTATTTCACAACAGCTGGCTTTTATACTAAAGGCGTCATGAAAGTACTGAGCCCAACACAATTTGTGGCCTATGAAGATGTTACAGGTAGCCAAGAAGGGATCACTAAAGTGAAATCAACCAGTGAATTTAAAGACCAACAGTTTGTTGTGTCTACTTCTTATTTAAAAAAAGGTGAATGGACTAAACCGGAAGTTCGAACTTACTATCGCAGTAATAAAGACGTTAAATTTAAATAAACAGCTTCATCTTTATATAAAAATTATTTAGCCATTAAATCGATATAACTTAATGGCTAAATAGCGGCTAACCTATCATTTTACAAATTTCTTAAACGCATCATCCACTGGCGTATCTGCAAGATGATTGGTGTAATTACTCATCACCTTTTGCGCAAGACCCAATACAATTTCTAAAAGCTGTTGCTTTGTATAGCCAGCGGCAAAAAACTTATCCTGCTGTGACTGGCTTAGCACACCTCGTTCGCGTGTCATCTCAAGGGTTGTTTCACGAAGAACTTCAAGTTTTACATCCTCCAGTGGCGTTTTATTAACTAGCGCATCAACAATACTTTTATCAACTTTCATAGCAGCAGCAATACCACTATGTGCTGGCACGCAATAATGACACGCATGTTCAACATTAATTGACTGCCAAACAACGGTTAATTCTTTTGCATTGAATGATGTTTTTTGAAATAGCTCATGCAGTACTTGGTAGCCTTTAAGTAAGGTTGGCGCCTCAGCCATTACAGCATGAAGGTTGGGTAACATACCAAAAGCAGCAATAGAGTCTGCCAATAGAGGTCGTGCTTCTTCTGATGCATTTTCTTGTGTGTATAAGGTAAATTCGGCCATCACTAACTCCAATTAAAAAATAGTTTTAAGTAACATCGAGACACATACTATTTGATTTTGAGCGATCGCTCAAGTTAAAATTGAACAGTTGCTCAACTTAATAGAAACTATCATGGCCAATAAAGTTAAATTTGAACGCGAGCAAGTTGTTTATGCCGCTAGTCAATTATTCTGGGAGAAGGGCTTTCATGCTACAACTACCCGCGATTTACAAGATGCAATTAATATGCGTCCAGGCAGCATTTATGCGGCATTTGGCTCTAAGGAAGGTTTATATTGTGAAGCGATAAAAAATTATGCCAAACAAATGCAAAGCTTAATAGATGAACGTTTAGTATCATGCAGCAGTATTCTTGAAGCACTGCAAGACTTTGTAGAATATGTTGTTATTTCCTCACAAAGTCATACTCCAAGTTCTATCTGCATGTTAGTTAAGGCAAATAATGAGTTTGTTGATAAAGACAGCTATCTTTATCAAATCAGCGTAGAGCTGATGATAGACTTTGAACATTACCTTACTGAACTATTTACAAACGCTATAGCTAATAAAGAGCTCAGTGGAAATACCTCGGCTATAGATTATGCTCGTTTTTTCCAAATACAATTTACTGGCTTACGTAGTTATTTTAATCGACCAAATGTAGAAAAGTTGGCCAAACCAATGATCGAAAACATGTTTTCACTCATGAAGAGTCTTTAGCTTAAAATAAAAAGGCAGCTAATAAAGTTAGCTGCCTTTTTAATTTAAAACCAAAGTTCAACGTCTAGGTTTTTAATTTATTAAGCTCAGAGTCTTGCTGCGCAACTAGTTTATTTAACTCTTCGCTGCTATCGCCTGCTTGAGCAGATAAATCAGAAAGCTGTGAAGCAGCATCAGAAATTATCGTCAAGTTGCGATTTATTTCTTCGGTGACTAAGCTTTGCTCTTCAGCAGCCGTTGCAATATGAGTAATTTGATTGGTTATTTCATCTACTTTCACAACCACACTGTGCAGTGCATCAAAAGCTGTTGAGGTTTCATCTACTGCAGTTTCGGCGCGTACTACACCTTTTTCGATAACAGTTGATGCATTACCCACTTCTGAAAGTAAGCTATCGATTAAACTACTAATGTCATCGGTTGAGGAGCGCGTTTTAGATGCTAAAGCTCTAACCTCATCAGCAACAACGGCAAAACCACGTCCGTGATCCCCAGCTCGTGCAGCCTCAATAGCTGCGTTTAGTGCTAATAAGTTAGTTTGCTCAGAGATAGTTCGGATCACATCAAGTATTTGAGTAATATCATTACTACGCGATGCTACTTTTTCTACTGCCTGATTAGCTTCTTTAATTTCTTCAGACATGGTTTTAACTTGCGTCATAGCCGATGATAAGCTCGATTCGCTACTAACCACTAAGGTGTTAATTTCATCAGCTTGTTGCGCCGACTGCTCTGAAGCTTTTGCCACTTCAAGTGCTGTCGCGCTCATTTCGTTCATTGCAGTAACCACACTTTCAATTTCTTTAAACTGTGCCTGCACATTATGCTTGGTTTCTACCGCAATATTTGAGGTAACTTCACCTTGGTGCTTGGTTTGATCTGAGACCGCTTTAAGCTCACTGATCAATTCACGAAGTTTTGATAAAAACTTATTAAATCCTCCAGCCAGAGCTATAAGCTCAGCGTGAGTATCAACATGCAGAGTTTGTGTTAAATCACCTTCAGAGCTTGCTAAGTTATCAACCCGCTCCTGAATTTGTTTAAGAGGAGCCACAACACTGCCTACTACAAGCTTCATTACTATAAATGCCAATACCGCAATTACAGTCCCGGTGATCAAAATAATCACACCCAGCTCTTTTGCAGCCTCAGACATGCCAGCAGTTAATTGAATAGGTCCTTCAAAGGCAAGTTCAGCGGGTACTTCAATTAGCAGCATCCATTTCACATCAGCAAGCTTAATTTCAATCGGGTAAGACACCATTATTTCAGCGCCCTGTTTGTTTATTCCTTTAGTACCTTTTAGTGCTTTATAACTCTCATAACTTTTAGCGCTAACAGCTTCTTTTAGTGGGCGGCCTAATTTTTCTTTGTAATGACTTGTACCAACAATTAAACCCAAATGACTAAGTAACGTTACTTTTGCTTTGCCATCGTAAAGCGCCTTTGAAAGTTCTTCTGTTAGTTTTTGAAATACAGGTAAAGTTATATCCGCCCCTGTAACGCCTACAAACTTGCCTGATTTAATAACAGGAACAACAAGTGAGGTCATCATTTCTGAGTAACCCGGTGTAATCTCATACAAGTAGGGTTCCATAATGCATGGTTTTAGCTTGTCTTTAGCACACAAGTACCACTCTGCCTCACGTAAACCAAATTCGTTTATTTTATCCGCGTATTTTTCTTCCGCGTCTTCCACAACCTGTTGCTCAACCAAACCATTGCTATTTTTAGTGAAATAAATTTCTAATGAACCTGTACCAGCAACAGAGTGATTGTATCCTTGAGTAAATTCACTATCTTTACCATCAAAACCATTTTTTTCAAACTGTGAATAAATAGAGGAAATAACATCATTACTTTCTAATATTGAACGATTTAAAGAAACAACTGAATCACGCTTTATTGAGGCTTTATCGGCATCTTCTAAAATACTACCAAGTGAAAAAGGTATTCGGTAAGCTTCATTAATAAAAGCGGCAATTTTTTCACCATAGGCGGCTGCATTTGCTGTTAATCGCCCATCGACCTCATTAACAATTAGAGTCTCAGCTTCTGCAGAAGTGTTGGCATTACTCGATGAGAGCTTAGACCAAAGTATGCCTGAAAATAGTACTACCGTTAAAAGTATACTTCCGACGCTTATCCATAATAACTTTTTTGCTAACGCTATTTCCCGCATTTATAACTACCTTGCTTTACTTATTTATTTTTAGTTTAGACCAAATTAAACAACATATTATTAATTATTTTAAAATAATATGGATAACTTAATCTCATAACCAACGACCATTTAACTTTGCTTATTTAGTCGCAGAGTCACTAACACAACAACAAAAAGCAAGCTAACACTTACCCACAAGCAAGCTTGTAATCCATATAGTTTATACACTAATCCTGAGAATACTGTCCCAACCAGTCGACCGGTTGCATTAGCCATGTAATAAAAGCCCACATCAAGTGATACTGCATCGCTTTTAGCAAGGTTAACAATAAGATAGCTATGCAAAGAAGAATTGATTGCAAATGTAGCGCCAAAAACCAATAAACCTATTATTAAGGTAAAACTTACTGCAATATCAAGTTGTATTAAGGCTGCTAATATAAACATAACAGCAGTCAGTGCGACCGCCCACCAAGAGGCTTTTTCGATAATATCTACTCTATCGGCCGAACTTCCTGTTACTTTAGGTGCTTGTGATTGCACAATTCCATAAGCTATAACCCATAGCGCCATAAAGCCACTTACCCACCAATGATCCCAATTAAACTGTGCGGCTAAATAAACAGGCAGCGCAACTACAAACCATACATCACGTGCCGCAAATAAACATAATCGCGCAGCACTGAGTAAATTAATTGCTCTGGATTTTGAAAATAACTCCTTAAATTTAGGCTTATTTTTGGCTTTCCCCATATCACCTTTTAAGTAAGTAAGGCTAACCAGCCAAGCAATACCTAACAGAGCGATCAGTGCAAATAATGCGCCTTTAAAACCCACTAAAGTTAATAGTAACCCACCTAAAAAAAAGCCAATGCCTTTGAGCGCATTCTTTGAACCAGTTAGTAGCGCAATCCATCTATATAGTTTACTTTGCCCTGTTTCGTCATCAGGCACTAAATACTTAATTGCGCTTTTAGCACTCATTTTATTCAAATCTTTGGCAATACCACTGAGCGCTTGTGCAGCCATAACGTAAAAAACGCCCAGCCAATCACTAGGTACACATAACATAGCTAAGGCAACAAGCTGTATGCCTAAGCCAATATTCATGGTTTTATTTAGGCCTAAATGCGCGCCAAGCCACCCCCCTACTAAGTTAGTGAACACCCCAAACACTTCATAAAACAAAAACAGCATAGCAATGGCAAGTGCATCATATCCTAGCTGATGGAAATACAGCACCACCAGCATTCTCAGCGCCCCATCGGTTAAAGTAAACGCCCAATAATTACCGGTAATAATTAAATATTGTTTTATCGCTTGAGGTAAATCACTAAGTTTAGCAAACATGGTTAATACCTTGGGCTAATTAACTACATCACTTTTTGCTACTTTTAGCATAAGTTCGGCGGTACGGTTTGCATATCCCCACTCATTATCGTACCAAGCATATAATTTAAGCTGGGTATTATTAATCACCATGGTAGAAAGCGCGTCGATAGTACAACTACGCGGATCGGTTTTATAATCAATAGACACAAGTGGCTTCTCTTCATAACCTAAAATCCCTTTTAATGTGTCCTCTGCAGCCTGATAAAACCACTCGTTAACTTCATCTTGTGTAACACCGTGCTCAAGCTCAAATACACAGTCGGTAATTGAGGCATTAGTGAGTGGCACACGAACAGCATGGCCATTTAGTTTCCCTTTAAGTTCAGGGAAAATATGTGTTATAGCCGTGGCACTGCCTGTTGTGGTGGGAATTAAACTGGTACCACATGAGCGAGCTCGACGTAAGTCTTTATGTGGGGCATCAATAATAGTTTGGGTGTTAGTTATATCGTGAATAGTAGTCATAGAGCCGTGTTTAATACCCACTTTTTCTTGTAGTACTTTAACAATTGGCGCTAAACAGTTTGTTGTACATGATGCCGCTGTAACAATTTTATGCTCATCAGGATTATATAAATCATCATTTACGCCCATCACTACATTTAAAATACCGTCTTCTTTCACCGGTGCAGTCACTACCACACGTTTTACACCTTGAGCTAGGTAGTGATTTAATAATTCGGTGGTTTTCATCACACCGCTGGCTTCAATGACTACATCGCAATCTGACCAATCAGTATCATCAATGTTTTTATTATTAGTTACATCAATGGTGTGTTTACCTACACTAAAGCTGTGCGCTGATGCTGTTACATTGTGTGCCAAACGCCCATGTACTGAATCAAATTCGAGTAAATGTGCATGCGTTTTAGCATCGCCAGCAACATCATTAATTTTAATAAATTCAATTTCAGGCCAATCAAGTGCAGCACGCAATGTTAAGCGCCCCATACGGCCAAAACCATTAATCCCTACTTTAATTGTCATAATAAATACCTTTAAAAGTTAATTAACAGCAGTTTGCTGCACGCTCAGGGCGGTTACCCATTGCATTGAGTCGATTTAAATCATCGTTATAAAATTCAATATTAGCGCTACGGGTTTGTGCTAGTACATTTTCAGCCCACTCTGGTAGGGCTTTATTAATACTGTAATACACCCATTGATTTTGCTTACGATCGCTCAATAAGCCACATTGCCTAAGCTGGGCTAAATGACGAGATACTTTAGGCTGGCTAAGCTCAAGGGCAGCCACAAGCTCGCATACACATAATTCTTGCTCATGGCTAATTAGCAGCATGGCTTTTAAGCGCGTATCGTCAGCTAAGCATTTATAAAACTGTAGTGGGTTGAGTTGTTCCATAGCGTCCTCATTTGGTTTATGCATATACAATAAAACAAAAAACAAACATATGGAATAGTGAATATATGAAATTTCGAATGTAACTTGTTTTATCTATTTTCAATTCATTTATAGATATAGTTGCGAATAAAAAACACGCGATGATCACTCATGGCGTGTTTTTATAAACAATATAAAGAGGTAAATTAAATAACTGAAAGTTCTACCTCAATATTACCGCGTGTTGCGTTTGAGTATGGGCATACTTGATGTGCTTTATTTACCAGCTCTTGCGCCGCTGCTTTGTCCATATCACCTAGTGATACAGCAAGCTTTACAGCAATACCAAAACCACCTTCAATAGCACCAATAGATACTTCAGAGTTAATGTAAGTATCGCTTGGTAAAGCAACTTTTTCGCTACCGGCTACAAATTTAAGTGCGCCAATAAAACACGCTGCATAACCTGCTGCAAATAATTGCTCTGGATTAGTGCCTTGCCCATCGTCACCACCTAACCCTTTAGGCGTTGATAAGTTAACATCTAAACGACCGTCATCTGATTTAGCAACGCCTTCACGTCCGCCTGTTGCCGTTGCTTTTGCTGTATAAGCTACATTTTGTAATACATTCATAGTGAACTCCTAAGATTTAAAATTTTCAAATTAATTACTTTGCACGCAAAATAATAAGGCAATTAAATTCTGATTGCAATTACTTTGCATGCAAATTAAAATAAGCTATCTTGAAATGAAGGGTAATGCGATGTCGTTTGAACAGTTAAAATTAAAAAATCAGTTATGCCATCGTTTATATATGGCGTCTAACAGCATAGCCCGTGCCTATCGGGAGCCTCTAGCAGAGCTTAACCTTACCTATCCTCAGTATGTTGTTATGATGGCGCTGTGGGAACAAGATGAAGTAACCATCGCTGAGTTAATAGATAAAACCGCAATTGATGGTGGCGCGCTTACTCAAATATTAAAAAAGATGACCAGCAAATCATTGCTTAACGTTATAAAGGACGAACACGATAAGCGTAAGCGTTTGGTGCAATTGACTCACACCGGCCAATCTTTAAAACTTAAAGCTGCTGATATTCCAAAAACAATTTTCTGTAAATTTGACAGTATCGACACTAACCAAGCACAGCAATTAATGCTGTTACTCGATTTAATCGTTAGTGACTTAAGCACCCAGACTGAAGATGAAAGTGTCGATGCTAAAGACAGTCCCAAGTTAGTGCAAACCTAGCGTAAATTTATCCAATGTGGTGCTTACGCTTTTTATAGTTTAGTTATAAAAAATTAACTTATTGATTATTATTCATAAAATATTCAATTAACAGTTGGCATACTTCTTCCTACTCCCTTAATGACGTTAGCAACACCAAGGAAAAGTTATGTCTAATTTATACAACACTCTTTATTTTTTATGGCGCTTAGATATCACAGTGTGGCAAGTAAATGAGCCTACAAATACGCATACCACCAGTGAAAAAGAACGAATGTACTCTCGTTGAACTATTTTTAAACAGACTTTGCAAGCTACCCCATAGCGTTGTATTGTAAAAGACTATTTAATTGGCTAGTGGAACGTATATGCATGCTTTAGAAGTTAATTTTGACGGCTTAGTCGGCCCTACTCACAACTACGCAGGTTTGTCGTATGGTAATGTTGCTTCGTTAAATAACGCGGCGAGTTTTTCAAATCCGCAAGAAGCTGTATTGCAGGGCCTGGCTAAAATGAAAGCCATGCATGATAAAGGCTTAACCCAAGGGGTGTTTGCTCCTCATGCTCGCCCTGATTTAAATGTATTACGCCGTTTAGGATTTACTGGCAACGATGCGCAAGTCATTAATAAAGCTTTTAAAGCCGACCCTATTTTGTTACGCGCCTGTTACTCAGCCTCTGCCATGTGGACAGCTAATGCTGCTACAGTATCTCCCTCCCCTGATACCAACGATGGCAAAGTACACTTTACTGCGGCAAATCTTAATAATAAATTTCATCGTTCATTAGAGCCAAACACTACAACACGTTTGCTTAAAGCAATGTTTAGTAACGAACAATACTTTGCACATCATACACACTTACCTGAGCAAGGTTTTTTTGGTGATGAAGGTGCAGCAAACCATACTCGTTTATGCGACAGTCACGGTGAAACAGGTTTAGAGTTATTTGTATTTGGTGCAAGTGCCTTTAACAGTCAACTTGTTAAGCCAGCTAAATTCCCAGCAAGGCAAACATTGGAGGCGTCTGAGGCTATTTGTCGATTGCATAATATAAAAGATACCAGTCAAATATTATTGCAACAAAACCCTGATGTGATTGACCAAGGGGTGTTCCATAATGATGTAATTGCTGTAGGTAACGCCAATGTTTTACTTTGCCACCAGCAGGCGTTTTTAAATCAAACGCAAGCACTAGACGATATCCGCGAAGCCTACGTAGGTAACAAACAGCTGTATATTATTGAAGTGCCAACCAGTAAAGTGAGTATTCAAGATGCTGTTAGTAGTTATTTATTTAATAGCCAACTGGTTAGCATGAATGACGATGCAATGCTGCTCGTTGCCCCACAAGAATGCCAGCGCAACCCTGCTGTAAAAGCGTATATTGAAGAGCTAATTGTTGCCGATAACCCCATAAATCAAGTGCAGTTTTTTGATTTGCGCCAAAGTATGCAAAATGGTGGTGGGCCTGCTTGTTTGCGATTACGAGTTGCATTAAACAGCCACGAATTAGCAGCGGTAAATCCTGATGTGATCTTAAATGAGCAAAAGTACACTCAATTATGTGATTGGGCTACTCGCCATTACCGAGATAAACTTGGTGCCAACGACTTTGCAGACCCAGCTTTACTAACCGAAAGCTACCAAGCCCTTGATGAGTTAACCCAGTTGCTTAGTTTAGGATCTGTATACCCATTCCAATTAGAAGCTTAAATGCTTTGCTACTTTAAGGGCTTGATAATACGTTCAAGCTCTTAACGCTAATCTGTTTAAATTCAATTAAGGTTAAGTTTTTAACCTTATAATTACCCTGACTATTCACACACATATAACTCTCTTTGTCAGGGTATCAATTATTCTTGGCAGCACGCTAAAACAGTATCATTGTCACTTAATTAATTCTAAAAATACTTATTTAATGAATCTTTACAATCAAGCTTGGTAGAATTCCATAAAAGGAGACAAACCATGACAACACAGAAAGTCATTTTAATTACCGGCGCATCGAGCGGCATTGGCGAGGCGACCGCTAAAACATTAGTTAATAATGGTCACAAAGTAATATTAACTGCGCGCAGTGAAGATAAACTCAATAAACTAGTTGACGAGTTAGGCCATGAAAACGCATTTAGCGTTTCAGCCGATGCCACTGAATTTAATGAACTTGAGAATGTGGTGAGTAAAGGCGTTGAAAAATTTGGCCAACTAGACGTGGCATTTGCTAACGCAGGCATGGGTGTGTCATCAGCTGGCACAGAAAATGGCGATCCCCAAGAGTGGTCAGCCATGGTTGATCTTAACATTAAAGCGTTATTGTGGACCGCAAAACTCACCTTGCCTCACTTACGTGAAAACCAAGGGCATTTTATTTTAACCAGTTCTGCAGCAGGAAGAAGACCCATTGACGGCTCTATTTATGGTGCCACTAAATGGTTTGCACATGGCTTTGGTCAAAATTTAGCAGAGGAAATGAAACCATGGCACGGTCGCTGTACCACTATTGCGCCAGGTATGGTAAATACGCCTTTTTTTGATGAAGCAAAGCCCGATAAGCTCGACCCACAAGATGTGGCCGATGCGGTATTATTTGCCATTGAGGCTAATCAGCGTAATAGCGTACGCGAAATCTATTTAATGCCCACCAACTAACAAGTTAATCCAAAGGCCAATCTTTATTGGCCTTTGCTCTAAAAGTGCTTAATTGTGCTTTGTTAAAATTACTTTCGACTAAATCAATGAAAAGTCACACATTGAAACCTCCCTTACCATGCTAAATCTCAACTTTATGTCTAATATATAAATAAAGTAATTCAATAACTGGAACCCATTTAATGGCTCCCCATAAAGCTCATAATATGCCTGCCCATCAATATGTTACTAATGATCCGTTGCATCAACTGTTTGATGCTGTCGATTCTATATCAGTGCAAGGTTATGATGAGCAACGACGTGTAATTTATTGGAACAAAGGCAGTGAAGTGCTTTATGGGTATTCGCACCAAGAAGCCATTGGCAAAAAACTCGAAGATTTAATTATACCCACATCAATGCGAGAGCCCGTAATTGAAGCGCATAGTAATTGGATTAAGCATGATATTGAAATTCCCTCCTCAGAGCTTATCCTCAAACATAAAGAAGGTAATGATGTGGCTGTATTTTCAAGCCATGTTATGTTTACTAATCAATACAATACCAAACAAATGTACTGTATTGATATTGACCTTTCTGAGGTTCACAAGGCACAAGCAGAAGCCACATTTAATGCCAGTATGTTGAAAACTATCTTTGAAGCCATTCCCGACTTATTTTTTGTACTAGAGCAAAATGGCATCATTGCTGATTACCATGTTAATAATAGTAAGGACCTGTATATTTCACCTGAGCAGTTTATTGGTAAAAAAATGATTGATGTACTGCCTGAAAAAGTAGCGGAAAAATTTCAAATTCATATAGAAAAAACAATAGCTCAAAACAGTATGGTCAGTTTTGAATATGAATTGAGCATGCCTGAAGGCGTAATTTATTATGAGGCAAGATTGCGCCTACTGCCCAAAAAAAACCAAATCATGGTGATTATTCGTGATATTAGCGAACCACACCGCTCAGCAGAATTGATCCGTCATCAGGCTCTCTTTGATAGCTTAACCGATTTGCCTAACCGCTTTTTGTCTTTAGATCGCTTGTCACAAATATTAATGGAAGTACAAAAAAGTCATGAAAAAGCCGCAGTGTTTTTTTTAGACCTTGATGACTTTAAAAAAGTGAATGACTCATTAGGGCATGAAGTAGGCGATAAACTGTTAATTGCAGCAGCCGCTAGATTACAGCAAACACTAAAGCAAAATGACACTGTCGGTCGATTAGGGGGTGATGAATTTATTGTTTTAATATCCAGTTTAAACGATGAAAATGATGCTTTAGCAATTGCTGAGCGGTTACTTCAAGCATTTAGAAAACCCTTCAAGCTCGAAGGCAGAGACTTAATACTGACATTAAGTATTGGTATTGCGATTTCTCCCAAAGACGGTACGTGTGCCTCGGTGTTGTTACGTAATGCCGACACCGCTATGTACCAAGCAAAAGCGATGGGGCGCAATACCTCCTCTTTTTTTACCCCGCAAATGAACGTTGCTATGCGCCGGCGTTTTGAAATAGAAGAGCAAATGCATGGAGCCCTGGAGCGAAACGAATTTGAGCTTTATTATCAACCGCAAATAGATGTAAAAACAAACACCATTATTGGCGCTGAAGCCTTGCTACGTTGGCATAATATAGTGTTAGGGGAAATCACCCCTGATGAATTTATTCCCATTGCAGAGCAAACGGGCTTGATTGCGCCTATTGGTTTATTTGTTCTTCAACAAGCCTTACGCTTTTTGAATGAATGGCAATCAATTAACCAGCAAAACTATACCATGGCGATTAATTTATCGCCGCGCCAATTCAGAGATCCGGAACTGGTTAATATAATTAAACATACTCTACATAAAAATAGCATTAATAATGAATGCTTAGAGCTGGAAATTACCGAAGGGGTACTAATGAATAGCCAAGCCTCAATTCATGATGCCTTAGTGCAAATTGATGAGCTGGGCATAAAACTGTCAATGGACGACTTTGGCACAGGCTATTCATCATTAAGTTACTTACGAGAATACCCTTTTGATGTGCTAAAAATTGACCGTAGCTTTATTGCAGGGATAACAGATAACAAGGCCGACTGTAATTTAGTAAAAGCGGCCATAGCTATGTCACACAGCCTAGAAATAAAAGTAGTTGCAGAGGGAGTAGAAACCAAAGAGCAGCTAGATTTACTCAACGAGCTAAACTGCGATATTGCTCAGGGGTTTTATTTAAGTAAGCCCTTATCTGGTGCCAAGTTACTTAATTTTTCATTACATTACTGCAAAGCGACTTAAAAGCACTTTAGTTAAAAAGTGCTTTTACAGCTGCGAGTTAGCTCATGATTTTAAAAAGCAAATCGCGCACCGTTGCAGGTTCAAATGGTTTGTCACAAATAGCATCCACACCGGCTTGAGCAATATTAGCTAAATGAGTATCGTTGGCCTCTGAGCTGACCATCAGGATTGGAATATGTGAGTAAGCATTCGATTTTCTAACGGTTTCAGTTAACTCTTTACCATCCATTTCTGGCATATTGTAATCTGTAACAATTAAATCGAATGATTGATTATTAAGCATTTCAATCGCTTGTTTACCGTCTTCTGCCTCTACAGGTTCAGGAATACCCATTCCCGCTAGCACTCGTATTATATGTTTTCGTGCAAAGCGACTGTCATCAACCACCAACACACGAAGTAAAGTGACATCAAAGTGCTCTAGCTCCACCTCTTGCTCGCTAATAATATCCAGAGTCGCTTTAAGCGCACGGGTGATCTCGTCGGCATTAAACGGTTTAGGTAAAATAGCTAATACGCCCGATTGCCTAAGTTGCTCTAAATGGCGCTTATTACGTTCGCTCGACACCAGCATAAACGCCTGCTGCTCAGTATTACTGTTACTGCGTATTGCCTGTAATAAAGAGTCTGCAGTACCGTCGCTAAAATACATACTGCTGATCACCAAGTCAGGGTGATACTTTGATAAAGCGGCCAGCGCATTTTCTTGAGTGCTGGCCGTTTCAATTTGTGTAACACCACACTGAGCCAGTGATTTTTTTATTAGCTTTTGTTGCACTTCAGAAGGCTCAACTAATAAAATAGATAAGTTGGCTATTGCCGTTAAATCACTCATTTCAATCCTGTTAATATTAATTAAATAATTTTTATAATGCTCATTATAAAGTAATAACTTACAAGAAAAAGCTAAAACAGCAACAAAACAGCTTGTTTACCTAAACTCAACAAACTCAGCTTAAAAACGATAGTTTATGCCCGCATAATATCGTCTACCCGAATAGCTTGAGTTTAATAACCGAGACTCTGTATCGTTACCCAATCGGGTTACTGACTCAGATTTAGTTAAATTTATCACAGCGGCTGTTAGGCTCAAGTCTTCTAATAAAGTAATTGATGCATTTACATCAACTTGCTCGTATGGGTCTTGATACACGTTTAAACCACTATTTAAACCCAACACGGTTTCACCCCGCTTGTTGTAAGAAGCACGAATATTAAAAGCATCTCCCTCATAATATACCGAGGTATTGTACTGGTACTTAGCACTGCCAATTAAAGGCGATTTGCCAAACTCTTTACCATCTACTTCTACATCGGCCTTATTGGTTTTGTTATAAGTGTAGTTTGCATAAAAACCAAAACCACTATCAAAGGCATGCTGTATAAATACTTCAGCCCCTTTAGATACAGCATCAGTGCCATTGCCTACAGTGCTATATGGCGACACAGTAATATTTCCTGCCTCAACTATGCCCTCTTTACCTGCAAAATCTTGTTGTACGTCAATAACTAAGGGAACAACAAAGTTATCAACAGTTTTATGAAATAGTGCTAAACCAACGGCAGAGCCTTCGCTGTAATAATATTCAATAGATAAATCCGCTTGCACCGACTCAAACGGTTTTAAGTTTTTATTACCGCCACTGCCACTAAAACCCGGAATTTCATTAAATTCAGCTCTGTCGTCGGCCCACTCATCTGAGACAAACGTAATGCGTTGTTGTGCGCCTAAATCGGCATAATCAGGGCGAGACATTACTTTTGCAATCGCGCCGCGCACAACAATATCTTCGCTGGCATCCCATGCAATATTAAAGCTAGGTAAAATTTGGGTATCGGTATTCTCTTGAGTAATGAGTTGATAATCTTCAACAAATCTATCATCTCCGGTTACCGCCTCCCCGCTTTCATCGTCAGTATGATCCAGCAAATATGTGTATAGATCGGTTGATGATGTCATGGTTTTCGTGCGTACAACACGTACCCCTAAATTACCGCGCACGCTATCAAATTCAAAATCACCTTGTAAATAAAATGCCGCTATTTGCTCTTCAATATCATAAATGAAATTATCTTCTTTACGCGTATACGGAACATAATGACTGGTCACAATATCGCGGTATTTATCCCAATCAATGCCGGGCATTTGGTTTATATTAAAACCACCCGCAATATTACCTTCGTTGATAAACACATCTTGTGCTAGTGGCATACCGTTATTCCACTGGTAACTATCAAAGCGTGTGATCCCACCCTTACTGGCTTCTGCTGCGGCAATATCAAAATTAGGATCTAAAAAGAAGGTATTACCGGTTTCGCGGTGAAGCGTAGCTTCTCGATACTTAACCCCAGTTTTAATTGTTCTTAAAATGCCCCAATCGGTATAAATATCAAAATCAGCTTGGTAGTAATCTTCTTCAAGTTCACTACGCACAAAACTTGAATTTGACGAACCCGGATCGCGCCCACCACCCACACCATTGAGTAAGTTAGCTAACGTATTTGGATCTATATTTAAACTAATATCGTTCTCATTAATTTTCCAACCCGCTGTTTGCGCGGCATTTTCTATGCGGTTTTCATTTTCACCCGCGTTAGAACTTTTATAGGCTGCTTCCCAACTCTCTTTCGGGCCACCTTCAGAACGTGTATTACCCGCCACAAAACGGGCTTTGAAGTAATCACCTTCGTAGGTTAAGTTGAGATCAAAAGTGTCAGAGGTTGACTCTTCACGCACATAGCTGCCTCGCATCCACGGCAATTGCATATCATTTTCTATGCCACTTGCAGCTGCATCAAATTGCATTCCATTAACTATCGTGCCTGACTCATCCAAACTTACATCGGTTAAAAAGTCAGGATTTAAAGACCACTCAGGTATATCAATCACCGACTCAGTTCTATTTTTATCAAGTGAAAATCCAAAATAGTTAAAACCAATTTCTACTCGGCTAGTTGGGCGCCACTGCGTGCTAAATTGTATCCCTTCTCGCTCACGTAATTCGTTTACAATTGAGCCTCGAACCACTTGAGGAAACCAGACATTATCATAATTATTGCCCTGAGAATCGCTTACTGAGCCCCACTGATTATTGTTTTCAACCGGCGCGCCATTAACATCAACCGGGTTTTCACCAATAAAGCGCCACACATTTGCATCGGTGCCACCCGAAAGAGTTCGGTTAGTGCGTTTTTGTGAGGTGTAACCAAACAACACACCAAAAGTATCAGCATCGTTCTTCCAAGAATAAAGTGCGGTTACTTGGGGCTCAGATTCTTCAGTCACATCGGCATAAGTGCTTTCAATATTAATCACCCCTGAGTTTGCATCCATACTTAGCGGCTTACGACTATGCATTAATACCGTGCCGCCCACACCACCTTCGTCTAAACGTGCCTCTGGTGATTTATACACTTCCACGCTTTCAATCATGGCTGAGGGGAGTAATGCATAATCAAACGAACGAGATGGCTCGCCTGGTGATGACGCAATAAAATTTCCATTTAGCTGAGAAAAGGTGAGTTCAGATGATAACCCCCTAATACTAACCGATGAGCCCTCGCCACCGTCACGGTCAATCACTACCCCTGGTACGCGTTGTAATGAGTCTGCGACATTTTTATCAGGGAACTTACCAATATCTTCCGCTGTAATTGCATCAACCACAGAGCTAGACAAACGCTTTATATCTAAATTAGCCGCCATACTGGAACGGATACCGCGTACCTCAATTACTTCCATATCTTTGCTTTTTAATGCTTTATCTGCTGCTTCATCAGCATATGCATGATTAATCACAGACAAAATAGACATACACAGCGTTGATTTAATAAAAAGTGGGAGTGAGTGATGTGAAGCGTTGGTTTTCCGATGAGCGGTCATAGTTTTAACAGTTCCATTTAAAATACAGTTAATACTTAAAGATGATCGTACTAGCTAAAGATGGTACGAAAAAAGTAGCTGTATTTTACATAACCAAGCTTAATAGCTTGTTAATGCAAACTGATGAGTAACTGAATACCTTGTCAATAAATAGTCAATTCAAATATAAACAAGAAGTTAAGCAGCAAAATAACTATTTAGCTGCTTAGGAAGGAGTAACTAGATCAAACAACAAACACTATTATTTTTTATCACTAATAGCCTGAATATAATAACCTAAACTCGCATGAGAAAGCTCTCCCATATGACTGGTGACTAACTCACCTTGGCTATTATAAAACAAAGTGGTTGGTAAGCCCGCAGCACCTGATTCGCGACTCACATTACTGCTTTGATCAAAAAACACATGATTAAGGTCGAGTTGCTGTTCATTAAGGAACGCTTTTACCGTATGTAAGTCTTCACCTTGATTGACAAACGCCACCGTAATATTTGGATTATTTTTTTGAGCCGCTTGTAGCACCGGCATCTCTTTTCGACACGGCGGACACCACGACGCCCAAAAGTTAATCACCACCGGCTTACCTTTGAAGTTTTGTAAGTTAACTTGCTGCCCTTGAATATTATGCACAACCGATTGCGGTAATTGCACACCCGTTTGATAAATAGACAATGCAAAGTTAGGAATAATCATTGAACAAAAACCTACAAACCCAGCAATAGCGTAGTTTTTCATTACCGCTTTTTTACCACGCGCATAAAACGCTAAAACAACTATACCGCTTAGCCAGCCATAATAACCAATAAAGCCACCGTCGCTAATATTAAAAAGCTGCCACCAGTTACCTTTATAGGCATCCCACATGGTAAACACAAACGCTAAACGCGAGACTAGAAAGCCCACCACAATCGCTTTAAAGACTGTGTCTAAAATTGCTTTTTGTAATGGGTGTTGACGCGTTAATAAATAGGTAAGCCCCCAAAAAATGCCTAACCCTAAAAAAATAATCAGCTGTGAAATAGAAATAACCAAAGGCCCAAGAGAAATACTTAACATTGCTACCGACTTCTTATAATGTATTTAAGTACCTAAAATAACGAGTACCAGCGTGAATTAAATGCCAACAATAACATAATGTAAGCTGTACTGATTATTAATAACGCATAATAAATTATGTATGCCAGCAGCAATATATAACCTAGTTACCTAGTTAACCTTGTTGCTGTATGTACTCCAGTGCAGTCATTTTTTTATAACTTACATTTGAGTGCAGTACATGAGTAGGTTCTGGATCAACAATTTCAATTGGAATAGCATAATTACGTGCAATCTCTAGTGCCATTTGGGTAATGTTTACACTAAAAGAGGTCCCCATAAATACCATTTTATCAGCCGTAAGCATCCGCGATTGTGCTTCACTAATACGATAAAGCTCAGTGTAATATTCATCAAATAACAATACAAAGGGCTTTAAAGAATGATTAAGCTTTGGCTGATGGTTTTCAATATTGAATAACTCAAGTAGAGAGCGATGTAAGTTGCTCTCATCAACATTACTCCATAGCGTAGCTTGTGGTGTGACATCATCGCCCTGATGATGAAACAGCGTCATTTGATCAAGCCGACCATGAATCGCAATGTAATCTTTATTACCCGCCTTACCATCAAGCCCATCAATATTTTGGGTAATTAAGTTTTTATCACTAAGCCAATGATGCACTTCGTTAGGACCATGATTACGGTAAGTTGCAAAGCGATGATAATACCAAGCTAAAAACTCACTTGGATTATTTTCATACATTGCACGAGTGGCCATTTCCATCGGCGTATAATTTTTACTACCAATGGTCCAAAAGCCATCCTCACCACGAAAAGTAGGAATACCACTAGCGGCACTCACTCCAGCACCTGTAATGTATAACGTATTCATAAAGCCATCTCTTATTTTCAATAAACCTATAATACTTTATGACACTGTATATTTGAGGCTTCACTTTTTTTGCTATTAAATTATTTTAAGCTACGGCCATTAACTTAAATAAACACGGGTACCAAAGAAACTCTTTATACTTTTAGTTTCGCTCAAGTGCACTACAAAGCCTTCTTTAATTGTTGAGATATTGAGAACTATAACAACAATCACAGCAACTAATTAGTTACAATGCACTTAGCTTTCTAATAAAAACAGATCGTTAATCTACTTATTGAGCAACTAACCTACCAACCTCACATACTTTTCAGCAAGTTCGTCCACACTTTCTCGATGATTAGGATCGGGCTTTATGCAGTCAATGGGGCATACACTGACGCACGTTGGCTTGTCGTAATGACCCACACATTCTGTGCATTTTTCAGGGTCTATTTGGTAAATTTTAGCGCCCATATAAATTGCTTCATTTGGGCACTCTGGATCGCACATATCACAGTTAATGCATTTACTATTTATGAGTAGAGCCATGATTTACCCCTTAAACAGCTTGTTTGAAAGGATTGCGGGTGTCTTGGTTTTCATCCAAGTTGCGCATCAGTATGGCGTGCTCTAAATCGATAGTGTCAGGCAGTGGAATTTTTACGATATGGCCAGAGCCTTTAGCATCAGTAATACTTTCGCCTTTTTTGTTTTCCATACTCTCAAGGGTAAAGCTAATATTGCCTTTTGGCGTCATTAGCTCTAATGAATGACCAACACAAAATTTATTTTTTACATCTATTTCAACTAAACCATTAACATTACGACCAAGTACTTCACCTACAAATTGCTGCTTGGTAGAAACTGAATGGCCGTATTCGTAATTTTGATAATCTTGGTGGGCGTGGCGCTTTAAAAATCCTTCGGTGTAACCACGGTGCGCTAGGTTCTCAAGAGTTTTGAATAAATCAGCATCGAATGGTTTACCTGCAACGGCATCGTCAATCGCTTTACGATACACCTGAGCGGTACGCGCAACATAATAAAATGACTTAGTACGCCCTTCTATTTTTAAGCTATGCACCCCCATTTTTGTTAGCTGCTCTACGTATTGCACGGCGCGTAAGTCTTTTGAGTTCATGATATAAGTACCATGCTCGTCTTCAAATGCGGGCATGTATTCACCTGGGCGTCCTTGCTCTTCAAGCATAAATACATCGTTACTTGGCGCGCCTTCACCTAACGTAGGTATAACCGTTTTAGGATCGATTTTATGTACCATTTCACCGGTTTCGTTCTCAGTGCCTGGTTTAACATCGTATTCCCAACGACACGCATTAGTGCACGTGCCTTGGTTAGGATCGCGCTTATTAATATAGCCTGAGAGTAAACAGCGCCCTGAATAGGCCAAACACAGAGCACCATGGACAAATACTTCTAGTTCTGTTTCTGGGCATAAAGAGCGTATTTCACTTATTTCTTCAAGCGATAACTCTCGAGATAAAATTACCCGTTCAATCCCCTGCTTGGCCCAAAAATTCACGCTTGCAAAATTAACTGCATTGGCTTGAACCGACAAATGAATTGGCATATCAGGCCACTTTTCACGTACTAGCATTATTAAACCCGGATCGGACATGATCAATGCATCCGGCTTCATAGCAATTACTGGCTCTATATCACGTAAATACGACTTTACTTTCGCATTGTGTGGGGCAATATTCGACACTACGTAAAACTTTTTATTTAGCGCATGTGCTTCGTTAATACCTATTTGTAATGTATCTAAATCAAATTCGTTGTTGCGAACCCTTAAACTATAACGAGGTTGGCCTGCATAAACAGCGTCTGCCCCATAGGCAAAGGCATAACGCATGTTTTTTAAGCTACCTGCTGGGCAAAGTAGTTCAGGAATAAACGGGGTTGAAGAAGTAACTGCTGACATGTGCGCTCCATACATCGAACCGAGTTCAAGTCGGTTGCATGAATAATTATTAAAGCGCGCAAGTATAATGAGGGGGCAAAAGAGAAACCTTGATCAAGATCATCAAAATTTCTCTTCTACGATAATAAATGAAGAGCAGCAGATTTAAGTTATTTTTTACTGCTTAATTGGTTCGAGAATTGACTAACGGCATCAACAACTTGTTGCGCGCCTTTTTTAATATCACTCATTACATCACCAGATTCTTTGGAAAGGTCTAAGCCTTGTTGCGCTTTATTTTTACCTTGCTCAATTACAGCAACGGTTGATTGAGTTAAATTTTGGTTTTGCTGTACAACATCCACTATTTCTTCGGTAGCTTTACTGGTTCTTGAAGCAAGTAAACGCACTTCATCAGCCACCACAGCAAACCCACGGCCTTGCTCGCCAGCACGCGCGGCCTCAATAGCCGCATTAAGCGCCAATAAATTAGTTTGATCAGCAATGCTGCTAATACTCTGCACTATGCTCGCAATAAGTTGCGATTGTTTATCTAATGCTGAAATTTCTTGAGCAGCTTGCTCCATTTGTACCGACAATTCGTTCATAACCTGTACAGTTTTTTGTACCACCTCCGCGCCTTTATCCGCGTTATTGTCAGTTTCGATAGAGGTGCCATGCGCAATATTTGCCGCTTGCTCTGTGGCCAGTTCTCTTTCTACTTGATCAGTGATCACCGTGGCAAATTTTACTACTTTGTAGAGCTCATTGGCTTCATTAAAAATCGGATTATATGATGCTTCTAACCACACCTCATGACCGTGCTTATCAATACGTTTAAATCTGCTCGCAATAAACTCGCCATTGCGCAACCGTTGCCAGAAGACTTGATACTCTTTACTACTCGCTTCTTGCTCATCACAGAACATACCATGATGTTTGCCCACCACATCTTGTCTTGAATAACTCATACTTTTTAAGAAGTTGTCATTAACACGCAGAACCATACCCTGAGTATCGAACTCAATAACCGCTGTTGAACGATGCAATGCTTTGATTAAATCTTCGTTTTCTCTCGAGCTTTCAATTATTTGTGTAAGCACAGTGCAATGCAGGGTTAAATACTCAAGCTGACCTTGCTCATTTTTTATCGGGTGTAAAATACAGCGTAACCAATCTCGTTGTCCGTTTTCGTGAGATACTTGAATAGCGCCAGCAAAATGTTCGGCTTTACTTAACGCTTTTTTAAAGGCATGAAAATCAGCGTTATTTCTCGCATTTTCTGAGATGAAATCTAAAATGTTTTTATTAATTATTTTATTATTTGAGTAGTTAAACTCTCGCTCAAAGTTTTTATTTTGTCTTAAAATAGCGCCTTGTTTATCAAGCTCTAATACCAGCATTTCACTGTCTAAACTTTGCTTAACCTGCTCCCTCACTGAAAGCTTACTTTGTAAATCAGCAATTTGAGTTTTTAAAGGTTGGTTAAAAAACATATTTTTACCTTAAAGTTTGCATGTATTCTTCATGCATTTGGAGTCGATAGACGCATTGATAATCGCTATGACTAAAAAAATACAAATCAGATGTGGCACTAATTTATAAACTCATATTAACCTTATAGCCACTTTTTTAGTTCAGTTAAGTATAGGTTGTTAAATTAAAATATTCGTCAACGTAGAATAAATTAGGTTTTTTTAACTAAAACGCGTATAATTCGCGCCCGTTAATATTCAACCTTTTATTTAAATTATTGGAGCACAAAGATGGCTTTAGAGCGTACTTTTTCAATCGTAAAACCTGATGCAGTTGCTAAAAACCACATCGGCGCAATCTACAACCGTTTCGAAACTGCGGGTCTTAAAATCGTTGCAGCTAAAATGGTTCACCTTTCACAAGAGAAAGCTGAAGGTTTCTACGCTGAACACAGCGAACGTCCTTTCTTTGGCGCTTTAGTATCTTTCATGACTTCTGGCCCAGTAATGGTTACCGTTCTTGAAGGCGAAAACGCTGTTCTTAAAAACCGTGAAATCATGGGTGCTACTAACCCTGCTGAAGCACTAGCTGGCACTTTACGTGCAGACTACGCTGATAGCATCGACGAAAATGCGGTTCACGGTTCTGACGCTGTTGAATCTGCTGCTCGCGAAATCGCGTACTTCTTCGCTGACGAAGAACTTTGCCCACGTACTCGTTAATTCGAGTTCACAGTTAACCCTGTGATGCAAAGTATGAAAAGGGCTTTCGAGCCCTTTTTTAGTCATTACGTAAAGTATTAGCCGTTTATTTATGATGTTTTACTTAATGATTATAGTGGATAAATTGTGTACAATTCGTCCTTGTAAATTTTTACCATCACCGCCACCGATTGAGGTTGTTACATGACCGAGCAAAAAAAGATTAACTTATTAGATTTAAACCGAGATGCAATGCGAGAGCTATTTGTATCATTCGGTGAAAAGCCATTCCGTGGCGATCAGGTGATGAAATGGATTTATCATTTTGGCGTAGATAATTTCGACGAAATGAGTAACGTAAACAAAAAGCTAAAAGAAAAGCTTAAAAATGAATGCGAAATTGTTGCACCAGAAATATCAGTTCGCCAACAAGCCAGCGACGGTACCATCAAATACGCACTCGTTTTAGAAGGCGGTCAAGAAGTTGAAGCAGTTTGGATCCCAGAAAAAGATCGCGCCACCTTGTGTGTTTCTTCTCAAGTGGGCTGTGCACTAGAATGTACTTTTTGCTCAACGGCTCAACAAGGCTTTAACCGTAACTTAAAAGTGTCTGAAATTATCGGCCAAGTATGGCGAGTAGCCAAAGATATTGGCCTAGATGGCAACAGCGAAAAACGTCCTGTCACTAACGTAGTGATGATGGGTATGGGCGAGCCGTTACTTAACGTTAAAAACGTGGTACCTGCAATGGAGTTAATGATGGACGACTGGGGCTTTGGTTTATCTAAACGCCGCGTTACATTAAGCACCTCAGGTGTGGTACCTGCTCTTGATTTATTGAAAGAAAAAATAGACGTAGCACTGGCAATTTCACTGCATGCGCCAGATAACGCCCTGCGTGATATTTTAGTACCGATCAATAAAAAATACCCAATTGAAGAGTTTTTAGCTGCGTGTCGTCGTTACATTGACGGTTCAAAAGCCAACAAAGATGTGACTATTGAGTATGTAATGCTTAACGGCGTGAACGATAGTACCGATCAGGCTCATGAACTGGTTAAAACGTTAAAAGGAACACCCTCGAAGGTTAACCTTATTCCATTTAATCCATTCCCAGGTAATGAATATACTCGTTCAAGCAACAGTCGAATTGATCGTTTCTCTAAAGTATTACAAGCTGCGGGTATTACTTGTATTGTTCGTCGTACCCGAGGAGATGACATTGACGCTGCCTGTGGTCAACTAGCTGGCGATGTTGTAGACCGTACGAAGCGTATGGCGAAAAAGAAAATGCGTGATGACAATGCAATTGCAGTAAATATTCATCAAGCCTAATTTTTTGAGTAATCAAGAGCCTTTGTGATATATCGTTTATTTTTAAATAAATGATGCAACACAAAGGCTTTGAGGTAAGATAGAGGTTATGGGTATAAATAAAGAGACAAAGTAATGCGATCTTTACTTACGTTAGCACTATCAACACTGTTTTTAAGCGGTTGTGTTACCGAAAATAGTTACAACGGCAGCGATAAACCGGTCCTCGAGAATAAAATTAATAACGATGGTGCAGCTCGCACGCGCATAGCATTGGCATTACAGTATTTAAATACAGGCAATAACTCTCAAGCGAAATATAACTTAGAACGTGCCAGCGAGTACGCCCCAAACTTACCCGAAGTACACTACTCTTTAGCATACTATTACCAACAAGTTGGCGAGAACGGATTAGCCGACAAAGCCTATCAAAAAGCGTTGGCCATTAAGCCAAATGATCCTAACACCTTAAACAACTACGGCACGTTTTTGTGCAGTATTAATGAGTATGACCGCGCCACCGATCAGTTTTTAAAAGCGATTGAAATACCCAGTTATATTCGTGTAGCGCAAAGCTATGAAAATTTGGCTCTATGTGCCATTGAGTTTAACGATTTCACCAACGCCGAAAGCTATTTTCAGCAGGCACTAAACCATAGTTCACAACGCGCATCTACATTAATAAGTTTAGCAGCTCTGTATTATGCAAAAAGTGACTTGTACAAAGCCAGCAACTTAATAAAACGTTATGACGATACCGCACAAGTTTCTTCTCGCGCTTTGTTGCTTGGCTATTTGGTTAAACAACGAATGGGTAAAATTGAAGAAGCAGAAAAAATTGCGACAACCTTACTACAAACCTACCCAAGTAGTATGCAAGCTAACGCCATTCGCGATAATCAGTTAAGACGAACAGAATTTGAAGTACTACGTGAAAAATATCGCCAAGCCCAGCTAGATGAATTACAAGAAAGTAGTAATAATAATCAAATTATTGCTGAGCCGAAAGTAAAGGTTATTCGTAAAAAAAGCCCCATACCGGCTTCAAATAGCGAAGCGTCAGGTGAGCAAACAAAAAAAATACGCTAGATAATTACACACCTTTTAGCTGTAAACCAAAATATAGCCTTGGGAAGGATGTGTAAAAGCCTGTTTTAGGGTAAAGCAATTTAGCATTTCAGTGTGATACAATGCTAAACTGCTACAAATAAGGTGTATTAAAGGACTTAAAAACACATAAATTTTATCTAAACACGGTATAGTTTTTAAGATATTTCATGTAGTCCCTTTTTATAGTGCGCCTTAGCAACAAGAATTAACGAATACCAAAAAATAAAAACGAAGTCTTACTCTGGTTGTTAAGCCAAAACATAAACTTTTACTAGTGGATCCAAACTGATACACATTATGAATGAAGATAATACACAACCGCAGAGCGATGAACCCTCTGTAGGTCAAATACTAAAAACACATAGAGAAAATGCAAACATTAGCCTTGCTAAGATTGCCTCATTATTAAAGTTAACTGAATTACAAGTTGAGCATATTGAAAACGATGAATATCATTTACTAGGCGCAAAAACATTTGTTAAAGGCTACATAAAAAATTATTGCCGCACACTAAACATAGATTGCAGCGCTATTTTAGCGATGTTGCCTGCCTTTAGTGCTTCAGATAAGCCTGTAGATATGCAAAGCTTTTCAAGACGTACAGAAAAAGAAGCGCATGACAGTCGACTAATGACGGTAAGTTACTTAATTTTAGCCATTGTTATTGGCTCATCAGCCGTATGGTGGTGGCAAAATGCAACGCCTATTGATGAACAAACTAACACTATAAAAGCGAGTAACTCATTCATCACTGTGCAACAAGAAAATACAAAACGACTCGCTGAAAAGACCGATGAAGCTGCCGATGAAGCACAATCAAATGAGATTGAGCCTGCACCACAAGCAAACTCAACCGTATTCAATGAACAACAAACAATTCAGGCTGCTCCCCTAAACGATGCACAAAGCCAAAGTGAACCAACAAGCAGTGATTTAAGCACTATTATTATGATGTTTAATGACGAAAGCTGGGTTGAAATCCACGATGCCAACGATGAGAAAATTGCATTTGGTGTAAAAAAAGCAGGCTACGAAATGACCTTGACTGGTGTAGCGCCTTTTTCAGTGGTATTAGGCAAGCACGATGTTGTTCGTATTACCCTAAATGGTGAGCCAGTTGATATTTCGGCTTTTCCTAAAAACCGTTTAGCTAAATTTAAATTACCCTTAGCAGAGTAGTCGCTATGTTTTCAGAATCTCCTATAAAACGCAGAAAATCCACCCGCATTAATGTGGGTAATGTTCCAATTGGTGATGGTGCACCAATTGCAGTGCAGTCAATGACTAACACAGACACAATGGACATTGATGCCACTGTAGCTCAAATTCAAGCGATTCAAGATGCCGGTGCTGACATAGTCCGTGTATCTGTTCCAACTATGGATGCAGCTGAAGCATTTAAAAGTATTAAAGAGCAGGTATCGATACCGCTGGTTGCTGATATTCACTTTGACTACCGCATTGCATTAAAAGTAGCAAAGTATGGCGTTGATTGTTTACGTATTAATCCAGGAAACATTGGCAGTGAAGAGCGTATTAGAGCGGTTGTCGACTCAGCCCGTGAGCACAACATTCCAATTCGTATTGGCGTAAATGGTGGCTCACTTGAGCGCGACCTACAAGAAAAGTACGGCGAGCCAACACCTGAAGCCTTACTTGAATCTGCTATGCGTCATGTAGATATATTACGTCGCTTAGACTTTGACCAATTTAAAATTTCGGTGAAAGCATCAGATGTATTTTTAGCGGTTGGCGCGTATCGTCTACTTGCAAAAGAAATCGATCAGCCACTGCATTTAGGCATTACTGAAGCAGGCGGCATGCGCTCGGGTTCAGTTAAATCGGCCGTTGGTTTAGGCATGTTATTGGCTGAAGGTATTGGTGACACGCTGCGTGTATCACTAGCAGCGGATCCAGTTCAAGAAATAAAAGTAGGCTTTGATATATTAAAATCATTGCGTATTCGTTCTCGCGGCATTAATTTTATTGCTTGCCCTAGCTGTTCACGCCAAGAGTTTGATGTAGTAAGCACCATGAATCAACTTGAAGAGCGTTTAGAAGATATTATTGAGCCAGTTTCAGTGTCAGTCATTGGCTGTGTGGTTAACGGACCAGGCGAAGCATTAGTGAGTGATATTGGCCTTGCCGGCGCAAACCGTCGCTCAGGTTTATACATTAATGGCGAACGCCAAAAAGCCCGTATTGATAACAATAATATTGTTGATCAACTTGAAGGCTATGTACGCGATTTCATTGAACAGAAGCAACAACAAACTCCAATCGACATAAAAATCGTAGAGTGATGTGTTGTTACAACACTATGTATTTAAATGACCTTTTTTAGTCGCGGTATTCACAACGTAGTATAAATTACGTACGCTCCGCTACGCTCGCAATTACCTTATAGTTAAGGTTATAATGCAGGGTCGATTTTTTAGTTTTACGTGGTTGCAGCCCAGGGTTGCACATAAACAGATTTAGGATTTATCAGTGGCAAAACAAATTCAGGCAGTTCGCGGTATGAACGATTGCCTGCCAGGCGATACGCAAGTTTGGCAGAAAGTAGAACACATTTTACGCGAGACCGTATCATCGTTTGGTTATCAAGAAATTCGTTTTCCAATTGTAGAATCAACCGACCTATTTAAACGCTCTATTGGTGAAGTAACCGATATAGTAGAAAAAGAAATGTACACCTTTGCCGATCGTAACGGCGACAATTTAACCTTGCGCCCGGAAGGGACTGCAGTGTGTGTACGTGCAGGTAACGAAAATGGCCTGTTATACAATCAAGAACAACGCCTTTGGTACATGGGCCCTATGTTTCGCCATGAACGCCCACAAAAAGGTCGTTACCGTCAATTTCATCAGTTTGGTTTAGAGACTTTTGGTATTGCCAGCGCCGATATTGACGCCGAAGTTATTTTACTCACGGCGCAACTTTGGGAAGCATTTGGCATTACTGACCATGTGCGTTTAGAACTTAATTCATTAGGTTCAAACGAAGCTCGCGCACAGTACCGCGATGCCTTAATCGCCTTTTTAGAACAACATACCGATGTACTAGATGAAGATTCAAAACGTCGTATGTACTCTAACCCACTGCGCGTTTTGGATACTAAAAATCCAGATATTCAGGCAATCTTAGTCGATGCACCAAAGTTATCTGAACATTTAGATGCTGAATCAAAAGAACATTTTGAAAATTTATGTGAACGATTAGATGCCGCAGGCGTCAAATACACGGTTAATGAAAAGCTGGTACGTGGCTTAGATTATTACAACCGCACTGTATTTGAATGGGTAACCGACAGCTTAGGTGCACAAGGTACTGTATGTGCTGGTGGTCGTTATGATGGTTTAGTAGAACAATTAGGCGGTAAATCAACCCCTGCGGTAGGTTTCGCGATGGGTTTAGAGCGCTTGGTTTTACTGCTTCAAGCACTTGAATGTGTAGGTGACATACGCCGTAGTGCTGATGTATATTTAGCAGCTATGGGCGACAAAGTCAGTATTCAAGCGCCTATAATTGCATCTACCTTACGTCGTGATGTACCTGGATTACGCGTAATGGTGCACGCTGGCGGTGGTAACTTTAAAAAACAACTTAAACGTGCTGATAAAAGCGATGCTCTCGTCGCAATTATTATCGGTGAAGATGAATTAGAGCAAGGCGTTGTGACTATTAAATACTTACGTGAACGTAAAGAACAAGTCACACTAGAACTAGAACAAGCTAAAACGTTACTTGCAGAACTAATTAATAGCTAAATTATATAAAGCGTAAGTAGAGAAGCGCTTTAACAGAGGTAAGCATGGAAATTTATTCAACAGAAGAACAACAAGCAGAAGCAATTAAACGCTTTTTTCGTGAAAACGGCCTTTCACTAGCGTTAGGCGTTATTGTTGGTTTAGGTGGTTTATATGGCTGGAAAGCATACAATCAAAATCAAATAACGACTGCAGAGCAAGCATCTGATGCATACACTAAGCTTGTTGAAAGCGACAGCGTATTAGCATCTGCTGATGCATTTATCAGTGAAAACAAAGACACTCAGTACGCAACTCTAGCGGCATTTGTTGCTGCAAAAGAAGCAGTAGATGCCCAAAACTTAGATGTAGCAAATGAAAAGTTAAGCTGGATCGTAACTAACGTTGATAACGCCCAGCTTAAAGCCATTGCAACAACACGTTTAGCGCGTGTGCAAATTGCTCAGCAGCAATACGATGATGCATTAAGTACATTAAATGCTCCTCTTCCTGAAGCATTTAGCGCAAATGTGGCTGAATTAAAAGGTGACATTTACACTCAACAAGGCAATAAAGAACAAGCACGCGTAGCCTACCAAGCAGCTGTTGATGCCGGCGGATTAACGAGTAATCCTCTTTTACAAATTAAGTTAGATGACCTAGCAGTAACTAGCCCAGCGGCATAAGGTTTTAGGCATGAGAAAAATAACAACAGCAACGCTTGCCCTATGTATGGCAACCCTAATGGGGTGTTCTTCAAGTGATGACGAAGAAGAACTGGTGCTTCCAGAAATAGCCAATCAATTTGAAACTGATGTGGTATGGCAAGAATCAATTGGTAGTGGTGTAGAGCATTACTTTTCACGCTTATCACCTGCTGTTTATAAAGAGACAGTGTATGTTGCTAGCCGTGAAGGCCAAGTAGAAGCCTTATCACTTGCCAATGGCGATACCCAATGGGAAACCGACGTTCGCCAAGATTTATCGTTTTGGCCTTGGAGCGATAACGATAGCGCAAAATTATCAGGCGGAATATTACAAGCTTATGGTAAAATCTATTTAGGCTCTGAACATGGTTATGTAATTGCACTTGACCGTGAGACTGGTAAAGAAGTCTGGCGTAAAAAAGTACCTGGCGAATCACTCTCTAAACCCGCTGCAGGCGATGGCTTAATCTTTGTAAATTTAGCCTCAGGTAAGTTACTTGCGCTTCACCCAGATACTGGTGAAGAACGCTGGAGCTTTGAGCAAGAAGTGCCACCGCTGACTTTACGCGGTCAAAGTTCACCTGCTGTGGCTAACGGTGGTGTGTTACTAGGCCTAGAAACAGGTAAGTTAAGTGTTTTAATTTCTGAGAGTGGCTACTCGGCATGGAGTGCAGAAATTGCAGTGCCAAAAGGCGCATCAGAGTTTGAACGTTTAGTTGATGTAGATACGCAGCCGATCATTAGCGGTCCATTTGCTTATGCTATTGCATACAATGGTAACTTATCAGCAGTAGATATTCGTTCAGGTAATGTTGTATGGAAACGTGAATACAGCAGCTACCGTGAAATTAGCATGGATTTGCAAACAATTTACGTTGTTGATAGTAACGGCGTTGTTTATGCACTTGATAAAGATTCAGGCATTGAACGTTGGAGCCAACCCGCTCTACGTGGCTGGTACTTAACAGGTCCAGCGGTTGCCGGTAATTATTTAGCGTTAGGTGACCAAGAAGGCAATTTGCATTGGTTAAATAAAGACACTGGCGAGCTAGTATCTCGTGAAGACTTTGACAGCTCAGGTTTTTTTGTTGAGCCCGTTGTCGCTGACGATAAATTGATTTTATACACCCGCGATGGTGAAGTTAGCGCGGTAAAAATACCGAACTAACTGTCTACTATTAGTGTAAGGCACTAATAGTTAATTATTTTTTGTAAGGCTTCGCACTGCGAAGCCTTTTGTTGTTTTTTAAAGAGGTAGTTTATGCTTCCCGTGATCGCTCTTGTAGGGCGACCCAATGTGGGCAAATCCACATTATTTAACCGTTTAACACGTACTCGTGATGCACTCGTTGCCGACTTTCCTGGCTTAACGCGTGATAGAAAATATGGCCAAGCAAATTACGATGGCTTTGAATTTATCGTGGTAGATACGGGCGGTATTGATGGCTCAGAAGAAGGTATCGAAACCGAAATGGCTGATCAGTCATTACTAGCCATTGAAGAAGCGGATATTGTTTTATTTTTAGTTGATGCTCGCGTGGGTATGACAGTGGCTGATCAAGCTATTGCTAACCACTTACGTAAGCAAGAGAAAAAATGTTTTGTTGTTGCCAATAAAACAGACGGCATTGATGCCGACTCAAACTGTGCTGAGTTTTATCAACTTTCACTTGGTGAAGTTCATCATATCGCTGCCGCACATGGCCGTGGTATTACTTTACTGCTTGAGCAAACTCTTCAGCCTGTTATTGCTGAACTTGCCGCTCTTGATGAAGATGTAGCCGATGACGATGAAGAACTTATCGACTTATATCAAGAAGGTGAAGAAGATGACACCGATCACCAAGCGTTTGCCGACAAGCCGGTAAAGCTGGCAATTATTGGTCGTCCAAATGTAGGTAAGTCAACCCTTACTAACCGTATACTAGGTGAAGACCGTGTTATTGTATACGATATGCCAGGTACAACCCGCGACTCAATTTACATTCCGATGACCCGTAACGACAAAGAATATATTCTTATCGATACCGCTGGTGTGCGTAAACGTAAAAAAGTAAGTGACGTGGTTGAGAAATTCTCAGTCATTAAAACGCTACAAGCAATCGAAGATTGTAACGTCGTGTTATTAGTGGTTGATGCACGCGATGGTATTTCTGATCAAGACTTAAGCCTGTTAGGTTTTGCGCTTAACTCAGGGCGCTCATTAGTTATTGCAGTGAATAAGTGGGATGGTCTAGATAACTACGTTAAAGACCGTATTAAGACTGAGCTTGATCGTCGTTTAGGCTTTATTGATTTTGCCCGCCTACACTTTATCTCTGCTCTGCATGGTACTGGTGTTGGCCATTTATTTGAATCAGTTGACGAAGCGTATGAGTCGGCAACTAAGCGAATTAGTACTGCTATGTTGCGTCGTATTATGGACATGGCACAGGCCGACCACCAGCCGCCACTTGTTCGTGGACGTCGTGTTAAGCTTAAGTATGCGCATGCTGGGGGCTATAACCCGCCACGTATCGTTATTCATGGTAACCAAGTTCACGATTTACCTGATAGCTACAAACGCTACCTCATGAACTACTACCGTAAAGCACTTAAGATTATGGGTACGCCAATCAAAATTGAGTTTAGAGAAGGCGATAACCCATTTGCAGGGCGTACTAATAAAGTAACCCTGTCGCAAAAACGTAAAATTCGTGCGTTTAGTAAAGAAAACCGCAATAAGTCATAACGATTCTGATTAAGTCAGTTTAATAAAACGGTGTACTTTATAGTACGCCGTTTTTTATGATTCAAAGTTAAGTAATGCCAATTGCACCAGCCGTTCAACTGTGGTGCCTTGAACATTTTTAGGCGCTTTAGGATAATATTTCGATTTTGGCGTTTTAATAGTTATAAACCCATGATTGGTGGCCATTTCGTGGGCTAGCAGTTTTCGTTCTTTGGGTGTTAAATGGTTTTCATGTATTTTGCTTAATTCGCCGCTATCAAGCCATATTCCCGCACAGCTAGGGCACTCATCTATTTCAACTGCTTTTAGCGGTGAAAAATACCTACGCATCATCACTATGCTTGGGCATTTAGGGCAATTTACTCGCATTGCGACTTCCCCCTCACCTTCGGCATAATTACTTAAATACTTAATTAAAACCTGACCATGTTTTAACTCTGGCGAGCTAAATTTAAAAATTTGGCTGTTATCGAAAAAAACGCCTCCTAACGACGATGTATAAACAGTGATACCGCCAACTAATATAGACTCCAATGGTGTATTCGTACGAGGGCACAACATTTTCAAAATCCTTTTTATTTTAATACCTAAAGTTAAATAGTTATTCTAACGCTTTGTGTATCAGGCCAATTAATGGTGGTAGCAATGTAGTGTGACCTGCCAATACAAACTCATGTGCATCATCTGACATTTTTTTCACGTACAGCGAGTAATCCAAATCCATTTCTCTTCATCATAATCGGATTTAGAACCTGCAAAGCTAAGCATGAAATGCTCAATAAATATTTGGGTGTTGGCTATTCGCCTTATCGGTTAGCAAAATACGTTATTAAATATCGCTACTCCAATATGTTTTATTTTAAACACCAGTAAAACATTAAGCTAGACTGCTGTTAAAAACCAACGCATTAATTGAGTGAACTTGTTATTATCGTAAAATAGGCACGCGTATGAATAACAATTAAAACTCTAAAAAGTGAAATTCAACATGTTTAAAAAAACAATTTTAGCTATTTGTTTAGCAGCCACCTCGCTGCCAAGCGAGGCCGACAGTAACAGCGACTTAACAACCATTATTGATAACCATTGGGAAAATGCGAAAGCAGAAAAAATATTTTTTAGAACCGATCCAGACGGTTGGAAACCAAACGGCACATTGCCAAATTGGAGTGAGCAAGCCATTGCTAAGCGCCAAGCTTACAACAACAGCGTACTAAAAAGCTTAGCCAGCATTGACCCAAAAACACTCAATAGCGAGCAGCTAATGAACTACCGCTTATTTAAATATGAGCGAGAAACAGAGCAGCAAAGCTATCTTTATCAAGACAAGTATTTTCCGGTTAATTTTTTAAGTGGCTGGCATACTTACTTTGCAGAAGCGCCAGCTAATATGGCCTTTTTAACTGCCGAGGATTATGATGCATTTTTAGTTAGCCTTGGTGACTACCCTCGTTTTAATCAGCAAAACATTAATTTAATGAAACAAGGCATTCAAACTGGTTTTACACACTACTGCGAAACGTTTAAAAATTATGGACAAAGCATTAACGCTCATATAGTTAAACAACCTGAGAATAGCGCCTTATATGAGCCATTTACCCGCATCCCTAATACATTTACTGCAGCGCAAAAAGAAACTTACCAAAATAAAGCTAAAACATTAATTGCCTCAAAAGTTGTGCCTGCTTACGAGCACTTTTACGACTTTTTTGAAAACGAATATATGCCGCACTGTAGAACGCAGCCGGGTATTGCAAGCATCAAAGGTGGCCTTGATTATTACAAGTACACGGTTAATTACTACACCACCACTAATGCTACTCCTAAACAAATTCATGAACTTGGTCTAAAAGAAGTGGCGCGCATTAAAGCACAAATGCAAGCCATTATTGATAGCGTTGGTTTTGAAGGCAGCTACAGCGACTTTTTAAAATTTTTAGCAACCGATGAGCAATTTTACGCAAAAGACGCCCAAGACTTGCTAGAAAAAACCGCTTTTATAACGCAAAAAATGTATGGCAAACTCCCCACTTACTTTGGCCATTTACCGCGTAACACCTTTACTATAAAAGGCTCAGCGAGTCGTGGTGCGTTTTATATGCCACCGCCAGATAACCGCTCACCTGGCACTTACTTTTTAGCCTCAACACCTAAATTGCAGCCTTTATATAATTTAGAAGCACTTAGCCTGCACGAAGCTATTCCTGGGCATCATTTACAAAACGCCATTGCAATGGAGTTAGACGTTCCTGAATTTAGACGCACACTGAGTCACTCAGCATTTGGCGAGGGCTGGGCACTTTATACAGAGCGTTTAGGTAAAGAAGCGGGCTTTTACCAAAGTCCATACAGTGACTTTGGTCGTTTAGGCTACGAAATGTGGCGCGCAGTGCGCTTAGTGGTTGATACCGGCATTCATGCCTTTGGCTGGAGCCGCCAAAAGGCGATTGATTATTTGGCTGATCATACCGCCTTGCCACAAAGCGCCGTGGAAGATCAAATAGACCGCTATATTTCTTGGCCAGGCCAAGCGCTTTCATACAAAATGGGCGAAATTAAAATACGCGAACTGCGTGCAAAAGCCGAAAAACAGCTAGGCGCTAAATTTGATATACGCAGCTTTCACGACACCGTTATTGGTCAAGGTTCACTTCCTATGGCGGTACTTGAAGATGTAATTAACGACTGGATAGCACAGCAGAAATTAGCTATCTAAGATACAACGGAAACAAATTGAGAGGCGGTATTGTTACCGCCTTTTTTTAAAGCCCTATTAAACACCTTAAAACTAATCTCTGCTCGCTTTTGCTTCGTAAAATAAATGATTTTAAAAACCAGAGCATAAGTATGAAAAAACGTATTCTGTATTGGCTGCAAAATGATTTGCGCATTGACGACAACCCCATACTCAATGATTTATCACAGCAACAATGTGAGTTGGATCTCGTCTTTGTGATTAACCCTGCTTGGTTTAAAAGCAATAACTACCAACAAAAACCCTATGGTGTCCACAAACAACGCTTTTTAATGCAAAGCCTATATGAGCTACAGGAGTCTGTTTTAGAGCTTGGCCAAACTTTACATATTATTGAAGGCGATCCACTTGAGGTATTAACACAGCGTATTAATGAGCTTAGCATTGACGAAGTTGTATATAGCCAGCAAATAGGTGTATATGAACAGCGCCAAATTAGTGCTCTTAAGTCAAAATGCACTACTGTGGTATTTAAATCTGTGATGCAAGATACTTTATATCAACAACAGCAACTGCCCTTTGAACTAGCTAATTTACCAACCGGCTTTACACCTTTTAGAAAAAAAATTGAAGCGGCAGAAATTAGTTTAGCCACACATGCATTTTCAGCAGCAAGATTGCCTCCACCTATTATACTTTGCGCAAAACAACCGATAGAAAAGCCAGCAACAGGGAATACACAATTACTTGGTGGGCATCAGGCTGCGCTTGAGCACTGCCAGCAGTACTTTTCATCGGCTTTACCGAGTAGCTATAAAATCACTCGCAATGAGCTGGATGGCTTTGATAACTCAACAAAATTTAGTAGTTGGCTGGCTTTTGGCTGTATTAGTGCCAAGCAAGTTTTTTGTGCTGTAGATGCTTATGAAGCGCAGTATGGAGCAAATGAGTCAACTTACTGGATCAAGTTTGAATTGCTCTGGCGTGAGTATTTTAAGTGGCATGCGATTAATGTTAAGCATCAGTTATTTACCTTTAAAGGTAAGAAACAAAGCTCGCCACTTACCACGTTTAGCCCGAATCGTTTTGCTAAATGGTGCCAAGGCAGTACACCTTACCCGTTAGTTAATGCCATTATGAAAGAGCTAAACGCAACAGGCTTTATTAGCAATCGCTCAAGACAAATCGTTGCTAGCTGTTTAGTAAACGAACTACAACTAGACTGGCGTTATGGTGCGGCTTACTTTGAGCAACAGTTAATCGATTACGATGTGGCGTCAAATTGGGGTAATTGGCAATATATTGCTGGAGTTGGTGTTGATCCGCGCGGCGGACGTCACTTTAATTTGCAAAAACAAACCCAGCAATATGATCCGCACGGTGTATACATTGCCAAGTGGCAAGGAAATGAGCATTGCGATGCACAATTAGATGACTTAGACGCCGCTGATTGGCCAGTGTAAAAATAAAACCTCGAACATGATATTGGCTAGCTGACTCTCGTTATAAGCCTAAGGTTAAATCTTGGGCGAGAGTGCCGCTGGGTTTTTCTACTACGCGGTTAACTTCAATCCCGTTATGCTTAACAATAAAAGTGGGGGTATATTGTAAGTCATGCGCGAGAGCAATACCGGCCTCATCACGTTTGTCATAACCGACTGTAACAAAGGTTATTTTCGAAAGTTTAACCTTAGACTCATCGAGTAACTTTATTAATCGGGGGACTTCACGGGCACTGTCATGACACCACGTACCTAAAAGCACTAACACCTCTTTACCTGCTAATTTTTGCATCAATACAACGTCTTGCGGTGTGGGCGAAAATGTTTGGTATTGTTTAGCAAATTTATCGTGCTCGCTTAATAAACGCTTAGCAGTCATAGCGTCCGAGTGTGGTTTGAGCGTTGCATTCACTGCCAGTGGTAAACTCAACATTAAAAGTAAAATTAATTGTTTAAACATAATCTTATACTTAAATAGTGTTTTAGTTACTATACCCACAATCGAGCTTAAGTAAATAAAAGTTACTTGCTTTTATCCATAAAATCATCCACTTGTGATAAAACGGCTAAGTACTCACGTTTGGCTTCTTTGTTTTGTTCTAATTTATCTAAGTCACCGATTAACGTTACTAATTGCGTATGTGAATAACTCGATGTTGTTCTAAACTCGTTCGACGCCCCCACACCACTGAGTCGTTTTCTTTCATCCATACGATGACTATCTTCATTTTTCTCGAGCCAAATATCATTTATAAGACGAATATTACTCTCACTGGTGGTGGTTTCTTTCAATTCTTTTTTTAGCTCGTATTGAGATATTTCGGGATTAAACTGATACACTTTTTTATCTACATCCACCTCATGAGCCTGATCAAGGGCAACCAATTCGTTATTTTTTACAGCGGTACCAATAGTGTAATTTTCTTGTTTGTCATAATAATCAGGAGGGATGTCAGAGCGGTTACCTTCTTCATAATTAAAACGCGTGCTCGCCGTTTTATCTTGAGTAACTCCAGTTAACCCTGCTGATTTTTGGTGTTCTGTATTTTGACTCAGCTTTGTGGTGCTTGTTGCTATGTAATCCCCCTGATCCATTGCAAAAGAGAATTTTGCATCAAAATCAGCTAACTTAGAAATACCATCACCTAAGGAATTTTTATTACTGCTTCCTAGCCCTTGGTAGCGCGGATCTTTGGTGATCATGTTGTCAACTAAATTAGCGACAAGCTCGCGTCCATTACTAAACTGCTTTGTAGCAACCGACTCAATTTCACTATAGCGCTCAGCGGCTGATGACATACTACTAAACGCACTTTTAAAAACAGCCAACCCTTGTTTCATCACTTCATCACTTTTGTGACCAAACGCAGAACGTGTACTTTTCTCAGAGCTATTGAGCTGGCTATCTTCTAAGCTTTTATCGAGCGCTTTTATGTATTGTTGCATTTGGCTTTTGTCTTGAGCGCCAATGGTTGACATATCAAGCGAAAAATCAATATTGTTTTGTCCGTTTACCGATTCGAACTCCAGTATTTGCTGCTCAGAACCCTCATCAAGGGTATAACTTAAATTAAGCTCATTATCTGTTCCGAGCAGTGCTCCATCAGCATCGCCAGTATTTCCCTCTGACGTTGAAAAGTACAAATCAAAACCCGAAAGTTCTTTGTTATCAAAATTGCTTAGAAAGCTTAAATCTAAATCAGCTTGGTTTGCGGGTACGTAACGACTGTAAGCGCTTTGTTTAGCCTTAAAAAATTCATCCGCCATTTCACCAACACCAGAAAGTACTTGCGTTAATGCTTGGTGTTCAGTCTCAGATAAGTCGCCATCTACTTCATAACTTATGCTAAATTCGTCAGTGGTTTCGCCTGTTTCCTCATCATAACCTTGCGCAGAATGAAAGGTGATTTTAATAACATCACCTTCTTTGGTTTTTACCGAAAGCTCAAACCCATAGTTATCATCGTCTTCAAATCGCTCGCGATTAAAGCTTTCCATGAAAGGGTTAAGTGAGCGTTCAACACGCTGTTGGCTAGATGCTAAAAATGTTTTTTGATTAAATCCCAGTTGCCCCAAGTTTGATAAAATATCGCTAGTGTTGGCATAAGCACCTTGGATATTTTTTACCGAAGAATTTAAGCGCTCAATTAACTGATCACTGCGTTCGTTTTTTAATAAGCCCTCTTGCTGAGAGCTTATTACCGTACGTAGTGCAACCTCTTCACTAGAGAGCTTATAATTTGAGCCACTGGGTGCGCTGGACATAGTAAGTAACGAGGATAATTGCTGATTAAGTATTTCATCGACTTGTTGGTCACTAAACTGACTGAGCATTTCATCAGTGATTGTTGCTGAGCTTGGCGCTAAGTGAGCACGCGATTGCAAACCTGTGGGAACACTGGTTTGGTTTGAATTATTGACCGATTGGGCAAGCAACGCATTTAAGTTAGCATAATTGCCTTGTAGTTTATTAACCATGATTATCCTTAATCTTCAGTACAATATAAGTACGGTATCGGCCAACGAATTAAAAGCTTTAATTATTTTTTTATTATTCAAATATAAAGTATTAACGCAAAAAACATTTTTTAAAAGTAATTAGCAGGTTTTGGCAAGCAGCGACTTTAATATGTCTGGTACAAATTTTCGCTGCGCGGTAATGGCATAGAAGTGCTCAAACGCATCGGGTAAACGCTGATATTCAACCAGTAGGCCTTGTTCAATTTCATCCTTTACTACAACTGATGGCAATACCGATAACGCACCACTATCACGGGCAAGTAATCGCAGCATAGCCATATCATCAGCCTCTGCTTTTATTTTTGGCTGATACTGCCAACGAGCACACAAAGCATTAAATGAGTCTCTAATAGCTGAGGTTTTAGCGGGTAACACCCACTGTGCATCCGTGTAACCTGCTGGAAATTGGCCACGTATTTTTTTATCAGCTGGACCCACTATGGCTAATGGCTGGCGAGATACCAACTGACTTTGCCAAAGCTGATCGTAGTGCTCAAGCCCGATGGGTTTATTAGTTAAAACTAAATCCAGTTCGTGTTCGGCCAAGCCATTTAACAGCCCATCCATACGCCCTGCAGTCAGCGAAAAGCGCACTTCGTCATTGCTCATTAAGGGATTTATAAACTCTTCGATAAAGTTACGCGAGAGCGTATTGAGTACCCCGATTGATAAATGCTGGGTTTGCGAAATCACTCCTTTATGAATAAAAGAAGATAACTCCTCACCTTTAGTAAATATATCGTTGGCGTACATTTGCACCCGCTTTCCCATATCGGTTAATGCGAGTGTGCGGCCTTTACGTTCAAATAACTCAATATTAATGGTGTGCTCTAATTGTTTTATTTGCGTAGAGAGCGCTGACTGTGACAAATGCAGCTCTTTCGCGGCTTGGGTTAAGTTACCAATACGAGCAACCGACCAAAAATAATATAAGTGATGATAATTTAAACGGCTCATTATTGTTCTCTTTTATAGAACGTTTATATGCATTATATCTATTTTTATTTAGTTATCTAGTTTGCCATACTTTGATCACTAAATAAGGAGCACTGAATGAGTGAGTATATTATTTCGTTGTTACTGCTAATAATGCCTTTGAGCACATTTATAGCAGCCTGGTTAATTGGCCAACAATCGCGCGCTTCAAATGGTCATGTGCTGTTTAAAGTAATGGTGTTTAATAGCATTGCATTTATAACAGCTATTACGCTTCATCAAATTTATGCTTTTAATTTACTCAGTTTCTTATCGCTGACCATGACCCGAATTATTATGCTGGGGCTTATATTATTTATCACGCTGATATTAATTCGCTTTTGTAAGCACTATATGCAAGGTGAGCCACGTGTAAACTACTTTTGGCGATGGCTACTACTTACCATCACTGCCGTATTAGTTGTGGTTATGAGCAACCACTTAGCGCTATTTTGGCTAGGCTGGGTGGCGATAAGTTTAGCACTACATAAACTATTAATGTTTTACCCTGAGCGCCCTCGAGCGGTGCTCGCCGCCCATAAAAAATTTATTGTGGCACGTGTTGCCGAATCCTTATTACTGATTGCATTTAGTATTTTGTGGTTCATTCACAATAGTCTGTACATAAGTGATATAACCGCCTTTTATAACACCACCACACAACCACTGTCTTTTGCAGAGCAAGTCGCCGCTTTTTTAATTGCCTTTGCGGCTTTAATAAAATGCGCTCAACTCCCAATACACGGCTGGCTAATTAAAGTGGTTGAAGTACCCACACCGGTGAGCGCTTTATTACATGCCGGAGTCATTAATTTAGGAGGCTTTTTATTAATTTTATTTGCGCCTTTGTTTATTCAAGCTAGCGCAGCACAATGGTTAATTTTAATTGTTGCTGGTTTAACTACAGTGATCAGCGCATTAATAATGACCACTAGAATAAGCGTTAAAGTTCGGCTTGCTTGGTCTACCAGTGCGCAAATGGGCTTAATGCTGGTAGAGTGTGCGCTGGGGTTATTTGAACTGGCTTTACTTCACCTTGTTACCCACTCAACTTATAAAGCTTTCGCATTTTTAAACTCAGGTAATGGCGTAAATGAAGATCTGATCCGCCGCCATATTCCAAAACAATCACCCGCATGCTTTGCTTGGTTAACAAGTGCGTTAATTTCAATAATAATAGTTGGCGCAGCATGGGTTATTAGCTCTTATCAGGGAGCGGTAAGTATTTGGTTGCTTTTAGCATCAGCATTAACCATTTTGCTTGCTAATCAGCATGGTACGGCTACGGCTAAAACACGCAGTAAAAAACTGTTAATTGCACTATTAGTGGTCTTTAGCTATGTGGCCGCTAAAAATATCTTTGCGTTTGGACTTCCCCTTGAGCAGTGGCGTGAACCTGCATTTAGCCTAGCCGACAGTTGGGTAATAGCTCTTATTTTAACCTTAATGATAGCAAGCTACTATTTGCGTTATCAGTCTTGGCGACCTCAGGTTAAGTCATTATCCACTTTATTATTTGCAGGCTTGTATTTGGATGAGTGGTTTACACGATTAACACTAAAAATATGGCCGATAAATTTGCCTAATAATGGCCACACTGATTTAAAAAATCATGCCGCTGGGATCACTATTGAGGAATCAAAATGAGCACTCTAACGCATTCAGATAATAGAGCACTCTCGCTAAGCGACAGTCAAAATAGCCTACTTAATAAAGTATGCGGTTACATAGCACCAAACTGGCCGTTAGATCAGATGATTGCAGTTAACCCATTTTGGGAAATGCGCCATATGCCAATTGAAGATGTAAGCGCACGACTGGATACCTTATGTAATGCCAACATGCTAATGCCTAAAGGTTTTTATCTGCAAAAATATAACACCGGCATAATTACCGACAAACACTTAGCCGATGCCGCAACGCTACTTAATAGTGACTTTAATAAAGAGCAACTATTACAAGCGCTTAGAGTTGATGTGCCATTAGTAGACTGGCACAACATTGCTGATTTACTCGACCAGCAACGTAATAAGCATAAAATGGCTTGGCATGATGAAATTACTCATCAGTTAAGTCAGTTTTGTGCTGCACATTATCAACAACTCGGCCCTATGCTGCATCGTAATGATACTAAAGCCCCATCTGAATTATATCGCCATTGGCTTACTGTTATTCAAGCTGATAAAGGCATTAGCATTGTTATGGATGAACGGCATTTAAATGGCTATTTTAAGCAATTACCCACATCCGCTGATGAACTAATTGCACTGACTCTTAAAACGCTTAACATAGATAATGACTCGTTAGAGTTATACGCGCACTCATTGCTCTTAGATATTAACGGTTGGGCATCGTGGCTTGCGTATTTACGTTTTCAAGGTCAGCTTTACGACACCCCAACAGATGAGATGAAGCAACTTCTAGCCATGCGCATGGCATGGGACTTAGTAATTTGGCAATACCTGACCGATCACGATAGTGCTACATTTAAACAACTGCAAAGCCAGTGGCAACAAGAAAAGGCGCTTGTTGTTGAGCGCTTACATGCACATAAATTAGCACAAAAGCCATTATGGGTGTGGGCAAAAGCAATGGAACTCAGCTTTCAATATCCGCTTAATGAGGCTCTGCAAACCGCGACAAAAGCCCCGGTGACAAACGCTCAATTACAAGCAGTGTTTTGTATTGATGTGCGCTCGGAAGTGATTCGCCGTGCGCTAGAGTCTCAAAGTCAACATATTGAAACGTTTGGCTTTGCCGGTTTTTTTGGTTTACCGCTGGAATATCAAGAAAATGGCAGTGCTATTACTCGCCCACAGCTCCCTGGGCTACTTAAACCGGCTATACATGCCACGCAAACTCACAAAGACGCGACACTTGAAGCATCACGCCAAAATAGTGCCACATGGCAAAGCTGGTCAAAATCGGCCCCTTCATCGTTTTCTATGGTTGAGTCAGCAGGTTGGCTATACGCATTTAAACTAATAAAAAATACCTTTTTATCTAAAGGCGATGCTAAAAAGTGCACCCCAACTGACTGGCAATTAACACAAAACCAGCAGCAACTTACCCTAAAAGACAAAACCGATTTAGCCCAAAAAGTGCTTACTACTTTAGGTATAAAAGCGTTGGCACCACAGGTAATGTTAGTGGGTCACGCTAGCCATACAACCAATAACTTACACAGCGCAGGCCTAGATTGCGGCGCCTGTGGCGGACAAAGTGGTGAAGTAAATGTACGAGTACTCGCAAGCCTACTTAACGATGCTCAAGTACGTCAAGCGCTTAAAACTCGGGGACTCACACTGTCAGAAAACACCCAGTTTATTGCAGCCATTCATAATACAACCACAGATGTGATAACCACCTATGATGCTCAACTGGATGATAATCTAAAAAAATGGCTCAGTGTGGCAACACAAACAGCTCAGCGCGAACGTTTAGTTAATATAGAGCCAAAGCTGATTGATAAATCAGCGGATGAAATTAATCACGCTTATCATCAACGCGCCCGCGATTGGTCGCAGGTGCGCCCTGAATGGGGACTTGCAAATAATGCCGCCTTTATTGTCGCGCCGCGCTCATGGACGCGAAGTATTAACTTACAGGGGCGCTGTTTTTTACACGATTATGATTGGGAAAGCGATGGCGACTTTGCGATATTAGAGCTTATTATGACTGCGCCTATGATAGTCACCCATTGGATCAATAGCCAATATAATGCCTCGGTTAACGATAATCACAAATACGGCAGTGGTAATAAAATACTTCACAATGCGGTGGGCGGTAATATTGGCTTATTTGAAGGTAACGGTGGCGACCTGCGCATAGGCTTAGCCATGCAATCGCTACACAATGGCGATAAATGGATGCACGAACCTATTCGCCTTAATGTATATATTGCTGCGCCACAATCAGCAATCGCAGCAATTTATAACAAGCATACTATGGTGAAGGAACTAATTGATAACCACTGGCTAACACTCATTCGTTGGGGCGATGACAACACCCTAGAGCGCTTTGAAAACGGGCACTTCACTACAATTGCCCCCTCTAAATAGCGAGCATGATAAATGTTAAATGCCGTCATAGCCACTAAACATAAAAAAGCACCTCTGATCGCCCCTGCATTAAAGCCACTTGGCTATAATGTGGTAACAACCAGTCTATTTGATACCGACACGCTAGGGATGTTTACTAATGAAGTGCAGCGTGATTGCAGCGCCCAAATAGCGGCATTAACAAAAGCTCAACGCGCATGTGAACTCACTGGCGAGCAATTTGGACTTGGTAGTGAAGGCAGCTTTGGAGGTGGGCCATACCCTGGGTTAATGAACTGGGATGAAGAAGTAATTTGTTTTTACGATAAACGCACAGGCATCGCTATTTATGGACGCGCTGGCGGGCCTTTTTCACCCAGCAGCTTAACCATCAACAGCGAGACCAATATTGAATCAATCATTGCTGCATGCCAGCGCTATAAAGAGCAACACTGGATACTTGATGACACTCAAACACTTTATAAAGGACTAAGCTTTGAAAACTTGGTTGCTTTATTTAAAGAAAAAGTGCCCAAAGCCGGCATAATCACACCTGATTTAAGAGCCATGTATAGTGGGCAACGCCAAGCTATTATTTGCCTTGCTGCCGAGGACTTAGCAAGGCGGTTGGCATCAAAATGCCCACAATGCCAGAGTGCTAACTTTGTTGCCAAACAGCTCACGAAAGGCTTGCCCTGTGAGCTATGTAACATGCCCACACAACAAGTAAAATCAACAACCTCTTTGTGTGATTGCTGCGGCTATAACCATATTGAAGCGAATGAAAAACACGTTGCTGATGCAACATATTGCCAGTTTTGTAATCCTTAAGAGTTATTATGACATCATTACAACCAACTCAATTATTAAATACTGAAGAGCGTATTAACCAAGCCGTTGCATTATTAAAAGCCGGCGAATGCGTCGCTTTACCCACAGAAACTGTTTATGGTCTAGCTGCAGATGCGACTAACAGTGATGCCGTAGCGAAAATATTTACCGCGAAAGGACGCCCAACAAATCACCCGCTCATTGTGCATATTCCCAATCAGTCGCATCTACACAATTGGGCAAAAAATGTAAATAAGGCAGCCATCACACTTGCTGATGCATTTTGGCCAGGCCCACTCACCCTAATTTTAAATGCTAAAAATGATTTAAACAGTCCGGTAACAGGCGGTTTGCCCACCATTGGGCTTCGCGTGCCTGCGCATCCAGAGTTTTTAGCGGTATTAAAGCAATTAAATACCGGTCTTGCAGCTCCCTCAGCTAATCGCTACAAGCAATTGAGCCCAATCAGTGCAGCTCATGTAATGCGCGATTTGAATGGTCGAATTAGTGGGGTATTACAAGGAGGTGAATGTAATGTAGGTATTGAATCGACCATTGTCGATGCAAGCTCACAGCAGTTACGCATATTACGCCCAGGACCAATTTCAGCAGCTGATATTTTGCAAAAAACTGGACTGCATGTCAGCACGCCACATTCACATAACGAAGTGGTACCGGGTAATGTAAAAGCGCATTATCAGCCTAATGCCCCTGCCATGTTGGCTAATACTGAAGATTTCGCTAAAATTTTGAGTGAAAACTCTCAGGGTAAAAGTCACTATTTAATCTATTCGACTCAAGTGCAACAGCAATTATTAGCGGGCGACATTCCATCCGAACGTATTACTAAGCTAAGTAGTTGCCCTATTGAATACGCTAAAAATATGTATAAAGCACTGCATCTTATTGATGAGAAAACACCATTGAATATTTATATCGAAAAACCGCCAGTAGGCAGTGAGTGGGCTGCAGTGAATGACCGACTTAGTCGCGCGGCTACTAGTTAGCTTGCAGGTATTCAATTACAGAGGTCGCATTCACAGGTTTGTAAAAGTAATAACCCTGAAAACGTTTACAGCCAATATCCACTAACATATCAAATTGTGCCTGCTCTTCCACGCCTTCAGCGATAACACTTAAGTTATGGCTGTTGGCAATGGCGATAATACTTTGCACCATACTGTTAGACTTAGGGTCTATTAAAATATCATCTACAAAGCTTTTATCTATTTTCAGTTCATCTATGGGTAAGCGCCTTAATAAACTCAGTGATGAATAACCTGTACCAAAATCATCCATCGAGAAGCGTATCCCTCTAGATTTTAAGCTATTTATCGTATCAATCACATGCTCAAGGTTATCCATAAACAGTGACTCTGTAATTTCTAAGATTATACTTTGCGGGGCAACATTATGGATTTCTATGCTTTGCAATAATGTTGTAATGAAAGCACTGCTTTGAAATTGCATCACTGAAATGTTGATTGCTAATTCAAGAGGGGTATCGCTGTGTTGTTGCATCTTTGCAAATTCACTAATAGAACGCGCTAAAACAAAGTCACCTATTTTAAATATTAAATCACTTTGTTCTGCAATAGCAATAAACTCGGCAGGTGAAACCATACCCAACTCACCGTCATGCCAACGAATAAGTGCTTCCATAGCATGGATTTTTCCCTGTTCATTCACTTGGCACTGATAGACCATAGAGAATGATTGTTCACTTAGCGCTACATTTAATCGCTCTTCTACTTTTAAACGGCGCAAATAAGCTTGTTTTATATCTGCATGGTAATGGCACAGCCATTGCCCTGTATCTTTTGCCCATTGATTAGCCAAATGCGCACTGCGGACCAGCTTACTTTTGGTTATGCCATGCTCTGGGTAGTTGGCCACACCAACACTCATATTTAAAGGACGTTCGGTATTTTTGGTTTCATATTGTTCAATAGAAGATGCTAATATTTGTTCAAAAGTGTGCCTATTTTGCTCATCCGATAAATGCGGCGTAATAATGCAAAACTCATTACCACTGTTTCTAAAAACTAGGTATGGAGCTGCGAATGTCGCTTGCAACATTGCGGCATAGGCTTTAATTGCCTTATCGCCATACTCCATACCAAAGCGATTATTCATCGAGCGTAAATTGGTAATGTTTATAATTGCTAAGCTAAACGATGTCACTTTTTTTGCTTCAAAGCTATCACGCAGTGCTTTTCGATTGGGTAACTTTGTTAAATCGTCGTTCCGAGAAAGGTAAAACAGTTCATCAATCCGTTTTTGCTCAGCACGAGCAATAAATCTAAAACCAAAATATAAGAGCGTACAAATCAGTAAATAAATGAAAGAATACCAACAGACCTTCCAATAAAATACACTTTTTATTGGCTGCATCGCTCTGTTTGAGAGTGTCCATAACTGATAGCGATTATCAAATTTTGCAGATGTTAAATAAGGCTTACCACCTAAATGTGTATCAATACTAAACACCTCTTCTGAGGATTTAAATATTTCTTTATCCTTGCCCGTTTGCTTTATCAAAGCATTATCAGATAACCCTAATGCCTGCTTAATTTTGGTTTTTGTATAGCTAGCTATATCTGCATCTTTTACGGAACTGTATTGAATAAAACCATCGACTTCTCTTGCTAGCATTATGTAATCGTCACTATTACTTTGCAAAATATTGAGGTATTTAGCGCCTCTTGATACCGCCATCCCTGCAGTCATTACAGCAATCACAGTGCCACTTTTGTCTCGTAATGACTTCCTTATAGGAATAACCCATTCTTGTAACGATTGATTAAAATAAGTTTGCCCTAACACCATTTTGTCTGAGCTAAGGGTTTGTGAAAAACTTTGGCGGGTTTTTTCATTTTCTTTCAGATTAATCATTGTTGAGGCATTTAAATTTGAGCTGTAGTAAATAATTTCCCCTTGGGGATTAAACAGTCCAAAGCCTAATAACACGGGGTTTTCTAGTAAAATATTGTCGAGAAGTTTAATTGTTGATGTTTTTTCGGTTAAGTTATTGTTTGAAAGGATGTCTCTGCCAATTAAATCCAGCATGAGTTCTTTATTTCTAAGGGTGCTTTTAAGTGCTTGCGCAGAAAATTCGACACGGTTTTGGGAGCTTGTGCGGTATTCTTTTTCGATATTTCGCCATTCATAAGCCAACAAAACGCTTAATAGGACTAGACCGCCCAATAGCAAAAAACAAAAGAGTTTCCATAAATTATTTTTTATTAGTGCCATCTAATTTCTCACAACCCGTTTGGTAGTGTGTTATGTATTTGGGCCCTTAAATGCACTTTATGGCTAGCTTGGTTTTTTTTCAAGCTATTTTATTGCAAAGTTGAGAAAAACACATAAAAAAACGCCCATTATTTAACACTAAAAATAAAATAAATTAACAATAAAGTTGGTAAGTGTTTTATTTTATTGTTAAGACAAGGCTCGTATACATTTGAACCCGGTAAACTGTATTTACGTTTATCGCAGAGGTTATTGAGCGACTATTATAGTTTATTTATTAAATATAATATTGATTTAAAACAATAGCTTTAGTTATAAACTGCAAGTCAAATTAACCCTTGCATCAAGCGCTTTAGTTTAGTCATAATTTTGCAATAATCATCAGCGATAATAGCTGCATTATTAGTCAACAAAGCTTTATAAGACCCTCATGAGCGAATCTATGGTGCAATTAACCTTTGCACTACCGTCATTTGAAGATCCAATGTCTGCGGCATTAAGCCACAGCATGGAATTTGAAACGCTGTCATTGCATGCTAATAGCCAGCATCAAATTGCTTTGCAATGCGTTTTGCCTGAAGCGGCCCATGAAGGTGATATTATTTCGCTGAGCGCAACTTTACCAAATGCACGAGCAGCTCAGTACTACACAGAAAAAAAGCTCAATCAATTTGATTTAGAACAGGGACGGGTCACGCTTAGGTTGAACCAAATAGCGCATAGTCGTGGTTTTGTAATGCAAATGATTTTGCACGGTAAACACGGCACGTTAAAGAATAGCTTGCAGTTCGATATGCATATTAACCAATTTGGTAGTGGATATACTATACCAGTAACTTCGATTACCCCACCAAAGCCGCACCGCGTTCGTCAGTACCTCGCCAGTATGGGAACAGCTTTAATCTCACTTTTTTAGCTCTTGTTATAAATTTTACCATTAAGCTTTAATTAGTTAATCAGCAAAGCTCACTTTACCCATAGTAATATCTAAAATTCCACCTCTTTTATTTTCAGCACTTTGTCGCTGCCCTGCTAAACATTCGTTTGCCAAAATAGCAAACAGCACCGCCTCTTTGGCATCAGGGTGAACACCCAAATCATCAGTATTCTTAAACGCCTTAATATTTGGGCAGTGTATTAGTAATTGCTCCATCAATAATGGATTATGAATACCTCCACCACTGGCATATACCACACAGTTTTGAACCCCTTTAGCACAGTCATTTAACGCCCTAGCAATTGTAGTCGCAGAGAGCGTATTTAAAGTCGCCAACACATCTTCATGGCTTAAATCTTGGGTTGCGGTTTGGGCTTGGGCTGCGCGTAATAAGGCTAAATTAAACACCTCTGGCCCTGTTGTTTTAGGTAGTGGTAATTTAAAAAACGCATTATCGCTGAGCGATTTAAGCAGCTTTACATTCACCTTGCCTGCTTTGGCAAGCTTTGCGCCCTCATCATAATGCATTCCTTTAAGGTAATACTGTACGTAGGCATCCATAATGGTGTTACCTGGGCCTATGTCACTACTAAACACGCTACTAGCATCACCGCTTTTAGGTAAAAACGTTAAATTAGCAATGCCACCCATGTTTAATAAAATGCGGTTTTCATCAGGGCTGGCAAAAAATAAATAATCGCCATACACGGCCAGCGGCGCACCTTCTCCACCAGCGGCAATATGCTTTTGCCTAAAATCGCCAACAGTGGTAATGCCTGTAGTAACGGCTATTTGGTCACTATCACCTATTTGCAAGGTGCCATGTTTAAAGTCATGATGGTTATGCTGCGACTGCGGACAGTGATAAATAGTTTGCCCGTGGCTTGCAATGGCATCAATACTCGCAGGATCAATTCCCCATGCAATTAAACACTGATTAACCATCTCGCCATGGAGTTTGCCCACCCAAGGATGTAATAAAGTCAGCACTTCTAAATCGCATTCGCGCTTAGCAAATACCTGCTTTATTTTAGTTTTATATTCGTCGTTATACTCAACCGTAGTAAAATTTAACACCTCTATTTGTGTATGCAAACCTGCACCGGTTATTTTACATAGCGCTACATCTAAACCATCCAAAGAGGTGCCACTCATTAATCCAATAATTAAACGGCTGGGCTTTTTAGCGCTATTATAAAGGGCTTCGATATGAGGATGCATAGAGACTCTGTCTGGGTGTTTTTTTACATTTTAAAAGAGTTTTAAGCAAAGTTATACCTGTATACACTTTAATTTTAATGAATTGTTTTTCATTGTTTAAGCGTTTAAAGCTTGCTAAGTTATTGGCTGATAATAACAAACTCATTTGTAGCATGATCACTTTACGAGCATTTAAACAACACGATACCTGCCAAATAGTCACCATTTTGAACGATCAACAAGTAGCTCGCTATTTGTCCTCTAAAATTCCATTTCCTTATACTCAAGCAGATGCAAACTGGTGGGTAAACGAAGGAGCAAAATGTGGCATCATTAAAGCTATTGAAGTTGATGGCCTATGTGTTGGTTGTATTGGTGTTATCCCTGGTGAGTTTGAGTATAGCCGCAGTGGCGAAATAGGTTATTGGCTTAGTCAGCAATATTGGGGGCAAGGTATTATTACCCAAGCCATAGAGTTGATTACTAAAGAAGTGTTTGAAAGTACTAACTTAAACCGTATTCATGCGGCTGTATTTGCTGGTAATGTTGGCTCAATGAGCGCGTTGCTTAAAAATGGCTTTAATAACGAAGCTATTCTAAAGAAAGCAATTTATAAAAATGGTCACTATTTAGATAGCCATGTATTTAGTGTGCTAAAACAGAGTAATTGTTCTAATTAAATTCTTTCGACGGTTGAATTAACCACCTCTCGCCCAAAGCTCGTGTATCAAGGTACAAATCTTTTCTACCTATCCGCGCATTATTGTTGAGCAATGTATAGTTTTAAAGCTTAAACATTCGGTATATAGGTCGTTTTTTCACTCTATCATGGAGATTTTTATGTCCACAACCAGTCGTCAATTTACTTTAGCATCACGCCCACATGGCGCTCCTACCAATGAAAATTTTGAACTTAAAAACGTAGAGTTACCATCATTAAAAGATGGTGAAGTATTGCTGCGTACTATTTATTTATCACTAGACCCTTATATGCGTGGCCGCATGAGCGATGCTAAATCGTATGCCGACCCTGTAGAAATTGGTGATGTAATGGTTGGTGCAACGGTTTGCCAAGTCGAATCATCTAAAAATGATAAGTTTAGCGAAGGCGAATGGGTATTAGCATATACAGGCTGGCAAACTTACGCTATCTCAAATGGCGAGGGCTTAATGTCATTAGGTAAAGAGCCAACTAATCCGTCTTACGCACTTGGTATTATGGGTATGCCTGGCTTTACCGCCTACATGGGATTATTAGATATTGGCGCACCTAAAGCGGGTGAAACCGTTGTTGTTGCAGCAGCTACAGGCCCAGTAGGCGCAACGGTTGGTCAAGTAGCTAAAATTAAAGGCTGTAAAGTAGTAGGCGTTGCCGGAGGCTGCGAAAAATGTGCGCATGCTGTTGAAAATCTAGGCTTTGATGCCTGTATTGACCATAAAGCGGATGACTTTGCCGAGCAGTTAGAAAAAGCATGTGAGCAAGGCATTGATGTTTATTATGAAAATGTGGGCGGAAAAGTGTTTGATGCCGTATTACCTTTGCTTAATACCTCAGCACGCGTGCCTATCTGTGGTTTGGTATCGCAATATAATGCCACCAGCTTGCCTGAAGGCCCAGATAGATTAGGTATGCTAATGGGACAATTGTTAACTAAGCGTATTAAAATGCAGGGCTTTATAATTTTTGATGACTATGGCGATCGTTATGACGAATTTGCACAAGACATGCAAACGTGGCTACAAGACGGAAAAGTTCAATACCGCGAACATCTTGTAGATGGTTTCGAAAAAACCATCAGCGCATTTAACGACATGATCAGCGGGAAGAACTTTGGTAAAACCGTAGTAAAGATTAACAGCCCACTATAATAACATTCAGGCTGTGTTGTAATTCAACACAGCTCAATAAGGAAGAAAATGATTAAACTACACCACTTAAACAAGTCTCGTTCTAAACGTATTATTTGGTTATTAGAAGAGCTTGAGGTTGATTACGAAATTGTTGCTTATCAGCGCAATACTGAAACTTTTTTAGCCCCTGATGAGCTTAAAAATGTGCATCCGCTGGGCAAATCGCCAGTTATAGAAGATGATGGCTTAGTGATCGCCGAGTCTGGCGCTATCACAGATTACCTGATCACTAAATATGGCAAAGGTAAGTTTGCACCAGTCACAGGTACTGCAGAATTTGTAGACTATCAACAATGGCTTCACTTTGCAGAAAGCTCTGCAATTTTACCATTATTGCTAAAAATGTTTGTCCAGAAAGATGGTGCTAAAACGCAATTTTTAGAGGGCTATGCCGATGCTGAAACCGCTAAAGTAATTAGCTACTTTAACAGCCGCCTTGAAGGCAAACGTTATTTAGTGGGCGATACTCTCACTGGTGCCGATTTTATGATGTCGTTTATCGTTGAAATCGTTAAAAACGCTGGCCAACTAGGGCACTTTAAAAACCTAGTTAAATACGATGAGCAATTACAATCTCACGAAAAGTTTCATACTGCCAACGAGCTTGAAGCTAAATACGATTAATTTTATGTTCGCTTTGATTGTGGCTAACGCAATCAGAGCGACAATCTCGTTACTCAGGCCTGTCTAAATAAATTTGTTTAAACGCATTAAAATTCAATTCAAATAATTCAACCAACGTCGGATCGAAATGATTACCTGCGCCTTTAATTATTTCCGCCTTTGCTTCATCCATGCTCCAAGGCTCTTTATAACAACGACGACAACATAACGCATCAAATACATCAGCAATCGCAGTAATTCGCCCCTCTAAACTGATCTCTTGCTGTTTTTTTGCGTGTGGATAACCAGCTCCATCCCAACGTTCGTGATGATCAATTGCAATGTTAGCAGCCATATCAATTACAGGATTAGCTGTTCCTTTGAGGATTTCCCAGCCTTTGGTGGTGTGCTGTTTCATAATTTCCCATTCATCAGCATCCAATTTAGCTGGCTTATTTAAAATTAAATCTGGAACTCCCACCTTTCCTACATCGTGTAACTGTGCTGCTAAACTAATTTTATCGCAATATGATTGATTTTGATTATTTAGCTGCGCTAATAGTTTTGCATATAAACCAACCCTGATTACATGTGAGCCGGTTTCTTTGGAGCGTGACTCCATCGCTCCTCCCATCAGTGAAATAGCCAGTTGCTGGGTTTCTTCAATTGAATTAGCTAGTAAGAGGCTTTCAAAGGTCAGTACTACATTACCCAAAAATAAATCTACTAGCTGTTGAGCTTCTTTTTTTACCGGCTGCAGCGACTGAAACGCTAAGATGGAATCTAAACCTTTTTGCGAATGATGAAAATAAACATAATGATCTTCTGCTATAAAATTCTGCTTAGTTTGCTTTGCCCTTAAAAAATACTCTTGATGTTTTTGTGGAATACTGTCAATTCCATTGCCCGTGAATAAATGTATGCCAGAAAGCTCTCCCTCAATCATCTGCAGCTTTTCATCTAACTGGCAAATACCAAAGACCTTAGGCGCATCAATATACAAATTGGCGGAGCTCATATTCAGTACTAGTTTTAGCTCTTCCATTACAACAGAGGTAAACTCAACCAAGTCACCAATTTGGGTAATAGTAGAAATTGCTATTATTAGCCTTTTTAAGTTGTGCCGATGGTTTTGTAGCATACAAATATCGCGATAGGCGCGCAAAGAGGTATAAAAAATCAATTCAAGATCTTGGCTTTGCAGTTGGCTCTTCGCTTTATAACCATCAATATCATAATCGCGAATAACACTGCGCTCTGGCGCAACCCCTGGCTGACCTGTGCGTAAAATAATTCGGCTATATACATTTTGTAAGTCTTGGCGAACAAATCGTGCAAAATCTAATCCTGCATGCTCAGTTTCCATTACTACATCTAATAAAATTAATGCATAGCGCTCTGAGCTTTGTAGTTTCTCTCTGGCCTCTGCCGCACTGTAGACACTATGTAATTCAATAGGTCGTTGCTCAAATTCAAAGCGCTTCATTGCAAGTTGAGTTACTTGATGTACAGATTCATCATCATCAACCACTAAGATTTTCCATGGTTCAACATACTTGCTGTCGACCGCTTGTTTTACAACTTCATCATCTTGTAACCAATCCATAAACACACTCTACTAGTTATTAATTCGGTAGCGTTAAGGGGAATTGAATAAAAAAATAAACTCCCGTTGATTGTTTTTCCTTTATAAAAATTTGCCCCTTTAGGCGATGTACAACAAGGTTGTACACAATGTTCATTCCTAAACCACTGCCACCACCTGCTCTATTTGTGGTATAAAAAGGATCAAATACTTTTTTTTCTGCCTCTTCAGTCATGCCTCTTCCGTTATCTTGATAATGAATGCAAACAGAATCTGAGTAGTCTATATGAACACTTATTTGCCCTTTTTGGCTGCCATTTTTAAAACCATGAATAATTGAATTCATTACTAAATTAGTGAAGATTTGTGCTAAAGCACCAGGATCAGAATACACTTCAGGCTCAGGTTCTTTCGCACTAATAGTAATGTCAACGGGTGTTGCTTTGAGGGTATGGTAAAGGCTTTTTTGCACCTCATTTAAATAACTACTTATATATAAATTACGTAATTCTTCGGTTGTTTGATCAACCGCAACACGTTTAAAACTGCTTATTAAACCTGCAGCGCGCTGCATATTTTTTAGTAAAATGTCACAACTTAAATCAACTTCACTAATAAACTCGCTAAACTGCGTTTTACTCAAGGAGCCAGAAGCCACCTTATTTTTAGTTTCAATCAGCATTTCTCTTAAATGCGACGTCGCAGTTACGCAAACACCTAGCGGCGTATTCACCTCATGGGCTACACCACTAACTAAACTTCCAAGTGACGACATTTTTTCTGCTTCAACAAGCTCCTGCTGAGTGCGACGAAGCTCTATGGTTTGCTCAACTAGAGCCTGCTCTGCCTCGTGGCGTTTACTCGACATTAAATTAATAGAATCACTTAAACGATCATAAGGACCGCGCTTTGAAACTGTTTTAGAAAAATCACCTGCTGCAATCGCAGAGCAAACCTGATCAATATCTTTACTGGCTTTAATTAAGCGCTCAAAACTTCTAAACATAGTGCCAAGCTCATCATTTTGAGTCATATATTTTTGAACATGAATGGATAAATCGCCATTAGCTAACTGTTCAACAGATTTAATGGCAATATTAATACGCTTAGTTGTTCGGTTAATAAAATACCAAAAGAGTAAAAAAACCAGTAATACACTTGCAAAAGCCGCTGCCAATAATGGTTTAAATTGCGCTTGAATAGGCCCAATAATATCGGCTTCAGAGCGGCGCACTATCACTGTCCAATTGCCAGTGGCAACCTTGGCTTTATCAAAATAGAAAACCCCGGAATCAAAAGGGTCGTTCGCAGATAGTATCTCTCTTTCTTGCCCCTGTAACTTTAGCTGTTTGGCTATACTTGCGTAATCTGTATCTAAAATGGCCTTCGTTTTTAATCCTGAATGATTTAATGTCGTTGCAATCACGTTGTCGCGTTGACTGAGTAACAAAACATCTATTTTTAATTGCTGCTTTATGGTTTGCAAGAATTCAGTGATGTCAGCGAGCGCTCTATCTACGCTTGCCATACCGACAAATTTATCATTAATGATAATGGGCGAACTTTGTTCAACCAGCATTCTTCCCTCGTAAACATAGGGCTCAGTGATCATCGTCTCTGTATTGCCATCACGTAAAAACTGTTGGCGTACTCCCTCATAATAAAGACTAGATTCCATGTCCACCAAGGGCTCAAGTAACAAGCGTTCAGAATCATTAAAGTCACGGTGCCAATAAGGTAAAAAACGACCGGTTTGATTTACATAAACGCCTTCTTTTAATGACGGAGCATTAATATAGGCTTGATCTTGATTATCGGCATTAGGCTCATAACCAAAAGAAGCCCCCACGAATGAAGGATTCATTTTAAGCACTGCACGAACAAAATTAATACTTGCCTCTCTATCACCAAACAACCCATTTTGCTGTGCTAAGGCCATAATTTCGGTAGTGCGTACTGCCAATTGCGTCTCTTCATTTACTTTTGCAGCAATAGTATCGGCGGTCTGACTCAAGTTAAGCTTTGCTTGCATAACAGCCTGATTAAGGCTGGTTGAATACCAGTAACTCAAAATACCCGCGATGATGAGCATAACGGGCAATGCCAAATACAGCAGCATTTTTCCTTGCAAAGAATGTATGAGTGTTAGTCGCATAATTTTAGGCTTAAACAAGCAAGCCAATGTCCTGAGGATTTGAAGTAGTAAGCTTAAAAATTAGACTATAAAAACTTTCTAGGCAAATGAATTGTGTAGAAATAAGTGTGAAAGCAGGGTATTAAAATACCAGCTGCCTAGTAGATAAGATTGTTAAATAGGGTATGGTTTAAAGACAAAAACACTCTACAAAACTTTTATTTTTAATCGGCCAATCGATAACCCACAGCTGGTTCAGTTAAGATATATTTTGGACTAGCGGGGTTAGCCTCTAATTTTTGTCTGAGCTGTGCCACATGGACTCGTACGTATTCAGGACGGTCTATGTACTGCGCTCCCCAAATATGGCTTAAGATTGCATTATGGGTGAGTACTGTATTTTTATTTTGAAACAGTAATAATAATATTGCGTACTCTTTTTTAGTGAGTTTTATCTCATTTCCAGAAGAGGTTACTCTGTGCTTTTGTGGATCTATTTTTATATTTCCGCAGGTAAATGCCACACTCGGCTGGCTTTGGGTACGTAATAAAACCCGAATCCGGGCTAGCAACTCATTGGCGCTAAACGGTTTGGTAATATAGTCATTTGCTCCATTATCAAGCGCTGTGACTTTTTCTACTTCGCCATCTCGAGCCGATAGCACTAAAACAGGTAAGGCACTCCATTGTCGAAATTCAACTAACCAGTCTTGACCATCCATATCTAGCAGGCCTAAGTCTAACAATACAAGATCGTAACTTTGCTCACTTAAACGTGCAAAACCATCTAACCCTTTATCACAAATACTTAGCTCGTAACCACTGGCTTGCAACAAGGTTTTTAAAAAGCTTTGTAGAGGGGGAGAATCTTCTAATATCAAGATTTTAGTCATTACTTTTTTCCCAGATTAACTTTGCGTGCGCCATATTTGCTTCGTTATTAATTGTTAATGTAAATGTGCCCTGGTGAAATTTAGCAACCACATCACAAATAATGCTGCCTAACCCAACGCCTTCATCGTTACTTGTTTGCCCTTTAATTACCAAGTTATTAGTTAGAAGTAACTGATAAACTACCTTTTGCTGATTAGTACTTTGCGTAAATTCAACGCTCACCTTTTTATCACCATAACGCCATGCATTTTCGAGCATATTAGCCAGCGCAATTTCTAACAAAGTCACATCCCCTTTGCATGTTGTCTGAGCGTCTATATTGGTATTTATGATAAAATCAGTGAGTTGCTGCTGTCTTCTAGCTTTAGCTTCACTAAGTAGTGCTTGTAAGTTTATTGTTTGCCAACTTAGATTTTCACCCATTTTATTAACTCGGCTTAACTCCATTACTTTATCAAAGTGCTCATTTAGTATTTTACTTTGCTCATAAATATTACTCGCTTGCTCTTTTATCACGCTTTCACTGAGGGTAATCTCATCATCTGCAAGCATGCTCGATGCGCCCATAATAGTCGCCAGTGGTGTGCGTAAATCGTGAGACAAACTGCGTAAAAGTGCATTTTTAGCGCGCTCTAATTCCGCTTGCACCGAAATAGCAGCCGACTGTTGGCGTAATAACGTTTTTTCATGTACCTGATAAAGAAGCGAAATAGCGGTGTCCGCAAAGGATTTTTGCCCTTGCGTTAACCGTTTAGTAAAATTAAACCCGCCCCAGCTAGGGTTAACTTCACTAAGCAATATAAACTCACTATTGCCCTGCGATGCTGCAGGTATAAATGTACAAGATGCGTTTAAATGCTTGCTGATCCGCTGCACAAAGTACTTTTTTTGTTCATCCAGCGTATCTAGGCTGTTTAAGTCTTTGGCCAGTTCGTACAAGGTGCGACTATTACTTGCATGTAATTGCACATCCCTAACTTTAGTACTGAGCTCCCCTGCCAATTGGCTGATCACAAAACCAACAATCAGCATAACCATAAAGGTTACTAAATATTCTATGTTTTCAATATGAAAAGTAAAATTTGGGGCAACAAAGAACCAATCTGTACACGCCACACTCACTAAGGTGGTCAGTATGGCAAGACGACGATTACTGCGCACAGCAACCCAAGTCACCCACAATAACTGAAGCATCACGATATCGGTGGTAGTAAACCAATTACGTACAGGGTAAATGGCAATAACCACAATTAATGGCATTATTACTGCCAAAAACAATGCGTTATACCAAGGTGGTTTAGCCTCTGCCTGATTCATTAATTATTCCTCTAACATTTGAGAACCTAGATTACTGCCTTTTCGATATTGCCTCTATAAAGTTTTTATAAAGTTTTTTATCTGATTCGTTAAATCTTTATAAAGCTTTTAACGCCTACCTACATTGTTACTTTAATAACTCATATTCTAACTTCAGCAGAAGGAGTAATACGTATGTTGGGTTGGATAAAAATAGTGATGCTTACAGCCTATGTATTAACTGTTTATTGACCAAATGAACTTTATCACTTCTCTCTTTTAACTTTAATTTAGGTATCAACATGGCACATTTTACAGTGATCGGATTGGGTCGATTTGGCATTGCAGCAAGCCTTGAGTTAATTCATTTAGGGCATACAGTCACTGGGGTTGATAGTAACCCTAAACTAGCTGAAAAATATGTTGATCATTTATCAGAAACCGTTGTTTGCGACTCCACTGATGAAACCGCACTTAAAGAGCTTGATTTAGCGAGCAGTCAGGCCGTTTTAGTGGCAATAGGAGAAGACATGCAATCGAGCATTCTGTGCACCCTTGCATTAAAAAACCTAGCTGTTAAGCAAATATGGGTAAAAGCGAGCACTAAAGCCCATCACACAATTATTTCTAAATTAGGTGTAACACGCATTATTCATCCTGAAGAAGAAATGGGCGTGCGCGTTGCACAAGCGCTTAATTACCCTGTAGTGAATGACTATATTTCCCTAGGCAATGGCATATACGTTGTTGAAGTAAGTATAAAAGCGCACTTACATAAAACAAAACTAGGGCATTTACTAAAAGAAATAAAAGGCACTGTAGACCCATTATTGGTTAAGCGCGCCAAGCAAACGTTTGTCAAACTTGATGACGACTTTGAGTTACTTACCTACGACACTTTACTGTTATCAGGTAATCGAGTCGAACTAAACTATCTTGCACCAAGGCTTTTATAATTATGGTTTTATGGCACCCTCTCAAAACACCTATAGATCGAAAAGCCAATGGACATAAAAAACTCAATGCGGCTCCACCGCTTGTTCTCTGCTGTAGTTTTTTAATATTAATAACGCTAGGGGCATTGGCTTTAAAACTGCCTTTTGCAACCTATGAGCCTATTTCATGGATACAAAGTGCGTTTACAGCAACCTCTGCGGTGACTGTAACTGGACTGGTTGTCGTCGATACCGGTTCAGTGTTTACTCCTTTTGGACAAGGCGTTATTGCGCTATTAATTCAACTAGGCGGTCTAGGTTTAATGACCTTTGCGGTTGTAACTTTAATGGCACTGGGTAATAAAGTTGGCTTTATTCAAAAAACAGTGACTAAAGCTGCTTTTAATCAAACAGATACATCTACTTTGGTAAATACCGCTAAGTCTGTTTTGCTGTTTGCGCTAATCGTTGAATCTGTAGGCATTATTATTTTAACGCTGTATTGGCTACCCGAAATGGGCTTACAAAAAAGCTTTTTTCATGCACTTTTTTATACTATTAGCGCTTTTAACAATGCAGGGTTTGCATTAAGTCCTAACAGCTTAATGCAGTATGTAGAAGACCCCGTTGTGAATTTAACAATTACCTGTTTGTTTATTATTGGTGGCCTTGGCTTTACCGTATTAACAGATTTATATAAGTCAAAGCGTTGGGCTAAGCTCAGTCCCTACAGTAAATTAATGCTGATCAGCACTGTTATTATTAACGTTATTGCATTGTTGCTTATTTACGTAATTGAATACGATAATCCAAAAACACTGCAGCCGTTATCTGAAGTAGGTAAATGGCTAGCAGCTTGGTTTCAAGCCGTTACTCCCCGTACTGCGGGGTTTAATACCATTGCTATTGAAGAATTAAAAAATGCCAGTACCGCTTTAACTATGATGCTTATGTTTATCGGTGGCGGCTCTTTGAGTACAGCAAGTGGCATAAAGGTCGTTACATTTATCGTTTTAATACTAGCAACCTATAGCTACTTAAGACGTGACAAAGGCGTCACCGTGTTACGCCGAGAAATAGACAAAGATTCAGTGTATAAAGCATTAGCCTTAACCGTTATTTCAGCGGGAGTCACTTGGTTGGCTATTTTTACATTACTGGTCGTTGAAGATGCACCTTTTTTAGATGTTGCTTTTGAAGCGGTATCGGCACTGGGTACTGTAGGGCTTTCACGCGGTTTAACGTCATCGTTATCACCGCTGGGGGAGTTTATCATTATGTTTTTAATGTTTATGGGCAGAATAGGCCCGCTCACTCTCGCCTACTTTTTAGCAAGTCCACGCACTAAAAAACTAAGATACCCAAGCGCGCAACTCTCTATTGGGTAACAACACTAACGCGGGTTAATCAGCCCGCATTTTAAATACCCGCTAAATTACGTTCGGTAATACATTCATCTGACGCCATTTCAAATTCTCGACATGTTAACGGGCGATTTTCATAAATAGTACACATTAGCGTGTTGCGATCGAGTGCTTGGCACCAACCATCGTCGCCGCGCTTCATGACTTCACTGCCCCATTTGTCGTAATCAATATACTGAAAAGGGACACCGGTATCACTAACAATACGCACTTCTAATTGGCAACAACACGCTTGGCAGTTAGCACAAGTGACTGGTTGGGTATTGATATTTTCAACAGCAATGATTGAGTTTGACATAAAGACTTTTGATAAATGGTATACAACCTATAGGATACACGAGCGAAGCAATGGTGACAGTAAAATAACTGTCAGATTTTAAATATCGTCATAATGTAATTAACCAATGACTAAAAAAGCGTGCTGGTTAATCAGCACGCTTATTAGTTGTAGATTAAAAAGTGAAAACCACTTTAACGTTATCCGATACTGCTGATGAAGAAACAAAGCCAATGGTGTCAGGGTTCGCTGCGACCATTTTGATTACTTCACTGTCATTTTCTAACTCTTTAGGCGGTGTGCCCTTTCCTGTAAAAATCAGTTTTGACCAGTACGCTTTTAACTGAGAAGACGTTTTATTGAGTAATTTACTATTAAACTGCTCGGTTGCAGCACTGCTTGGTTCTTGAGATATTGGAATGATCTTATTGCCATTGCTAAATGACTTTTCTTTTCCTGTATAAATTCGACTAATAACAGACTCATCAAAACTACTTTCATTTGAAGGATGCACGATAATAGCAAATTCTGCATAGGCGAAGTTAGTAAACAAGAATATTACACATAATATTAATTTTTTCATTTTACTTCTCCTTAAAATACAACATCGACACCAAGGGTGATTGCTTTACTATCACCGGCCACAGCTAAATCAAACGAGTCATCTTTGACTCTATCGTATTGCACTTTAAATGCAGCTGACGGATGAAAGTCCCACCTAACACCAACAGCAAATGTATTATGCTGCTCTGTATCACCCTCACCTTCTTGTTCAAAGTCTGAAAACATGACATAGGGTGTAATTGAATCAAAACGATAGCCCGCACTGATCATATAAGTATCGAGATTACCATCTAGGTCTAAGCGGTTCAGTTCACTTAAAACAAAAAAATCACCAAAATCAAGGTTTGCAGCTAAGCCATAAAATTTACCATCTCTGCTGTCTTTACCATCCCACAAAACGGGTTCACCCGCGCGAAAACGCTTGTTGGTATATTGCATGTGGGTCACTCTTAGTTCGAGCCAGTCACGATTAAGTAACAGTACGCCGCCTAACATATCTTCCCAAATTTCTCTTGTCGGCTCTTGAAAGAAGAAGTCTGACAACAGCTTGTTATCGTCATCATCTTCTTTACCGGTATAAATGTTCGCGGATACTCCCCAGTCACCTACAGAGCCTGAGTAAAGTAAATTAACCCCCTCGTAGTTAAATACTTGCCATGTATAATTGTCAGCAGGGGCCCGCATCCATACATATGCATAACCTACATCGAAAAAGTCTGAGTAGTAAAATAGTGGTAAACGCTTCTTACCAGCTTGAACAGTCCAATTATCGTTAATATCGTAAGAAATATAAGCCCATTCAAAATTTGCCTCAAAGTCGTTAACTCCTCTGGCAACTAGCTGACCAGTTACAGAAAGGCCTTCACCTAAGTCCCCTGATACCTGTAATCCAATCAAAGACTCTGGCGAAAAGGATAAATCTTCAGTGTAGGCACTTACATTTGGATAGTCCGCTAGAAAGGTTGGTTCAACGCCATATTGCGGTACACCGGTGCCACTAAGCACTTTACCCGCATTAATACTCGCGAAACCTGAAATATTAATTTCAGCATAACTACTTGCTGATACAAATACCCCCAATAGTATAATTTTTTGCAGTTTCATTGATCACCTCATTATTATAATGGCCGTCATAGCCAAATTGAGTATAGTAAAGCGAGAAAAAGAAACAAAAAATTAACACTTTTTATTTTATACTGATTTTTTAATATTAATTAGGCGCCGACCTTGATAGCAATATTACTTTAATTTCGCTGTAGCGCTGTTGCTCACACAATGCAAAACCACTTAGTTGGCGTACTTTATTGCGTGCAAATAGCGGCACACTCATTCCCGCCAAAAACCGACATTGGGTTTCAATGCCAACATTATGCACCCCTTTCGTTGCCATATGCGCCAAAAGCTCATCCACCTTTTGATATATAAGCGCTGTATCAATTTTTGCAGGAGTGATTGAATATTCAAGCTTGACTGCATGTCCACGGCACACACTACAATGCCCACATTGCTGTGGCGCATTCGCATCATCAAAGTAACGGGCTAAGTTATAGCTTAAGCAAGATTGCAGCTCAAAAAAACGTACCAAAGCAGCAATCCGTTTTATTTCAGCTTGCTCTTTATCGGTAAAGTAATCATGTAACTGCTGGGCAAGTGCAGGGTTATTAATCACCTCGCTATGCACTTTGTACACTTGAGTAATACGCTTGGCTTCAAGAGTGATAAGGTTTTTTTCTGCTAAGTAATCAAGTGCGGCTACCACACGTTTACGGTCAACCTGTGCGGCTTGCGTTAGAGAGTCAAAGTTAAGTGTACCCCATATTTTTTTAAAGTCGGTATGGCTAAATATTTGCGTTAAAAAAGCTTGGCGCTGCTGATCAAACTGATTAAGCAACTCATTTTTATCAACTAGAAATTTATACTTAAAATCGGCGTAGTACGCATATTGCGGGGTTATTGCACCTTGCATTTCCAATTGTACCAGTAAGGTTTTAAGGGCAAGCTGGCGAATATTACTTTCGCTAGAAAGACTATATTCTTGCATTTCCCATTGCTGTTGAGCTTGGCGAATATCGTTAATAACATATTCAATACCGCTGAGCTCTGGGGTATCGCCGTACACAAAGTTTTCGACTGTATTTAAGCCATCTAGATTAGCCAGCGTATAACAATTCGATGGGTTGCCATCACGTCCTGCACGGCCAATTTCTTGGCTGTAGTTTTCAATTGATTTAGGTAAATCGTAGTGAATTACAAAACGAATGTCTGATTTATCAACCCCCATGCCAAAGGCAATAGTGGCGACCACTACATTTATTTTTCCCGCCATAAAATCATCTTGAATTTGTCCGCGTAGGGTGTCTTCAAGCCCTGCATGATACGCCACCGCCTGCAGGCCCTGTGCGCTTAACATATTGGCCACTTGTTCAGCACTTTGCTGCAGCGTAACATACACAATACCGGGGCCGGTTTGCGTACGGACAATTTCAGTAAGCTCAGTATTTTTATCAGCCGTTTTAACACTCAGCACATTTAAATCTAAATTAGCGCGATAAAACCCCGTTTGCACAATGCATTTTGGATCAATAGCAAATCGCTCTGCCATATCGCGTTTAACTTTTTTAGTCGCGGTGGCGGTTAATAGTAGCACTAACGGAATATTTAGCTCTTCACGGTAACGAGGTAGTTTTAAGTAATCGGGTCTAAAGTTATGACCCCACTCTGAAATACAATGCGCTTCGTCTACTACCAACATAGAAAGTGCCACTTGGCTAATAAACTCTCTAAAGCGCTCGTTTTTAAAGCGCTCAACTGACACCATTAACACTTTAATTTTACCACTGCGCACGTCGTTCATTACCGTACTGCTTTGCATTTGATCTTGGCTTGAATCAAGACTTGCGGCATAAATGCCTTTACTGTTTAAAAAACTTATTTGATCTTTCATCAACGCTAATAATGGCGATACTACCAAGGTTAAATGCGGTAAATGTAACGCAGTAAGTTGATAGCACAAGGATTTACCCGATCCAGTTGGGAATATAGCCAGTGACGATTGACCATTTAGCAGTTGTTCTATGGTTTGTTGTTGCCCTGCTCTAAACTGATTAAAACCAAAATGTTGCTCAAGAGACTGAACTAGCGAGGTACTCATAAAAGCGTCCTTTTTATGTCGGTGCCCATAAATACTGTAAATGCGCAGTAGATGAAATATTTGCATATCAGTATACAGCATATCATTGGATTTATTGCTGACATATCCTTCAATTAGGCGCACACTATAGTCCTATAAAAGCATGCTTTGCCAAAATAATTTTTTGATACCCAAGTCATTTTAAAAATCAACGTACAGAAATTGCTTCGGTATATTATTTTTAAGGGCATAGTCATGGACAAAACCATACCAAAAATTGTCATCATAGGCGGTGGCGCTGGTGGGCTGGAGCTAGCAACTCAATTAGGGCACAAATTAGGAAAGAAACAACACGCAAATATATTACTCATTGATAAAAACCGCACTCATATATGGAAACCGTTATTGCATGAAGTAGCAACCGGCTCTATTGATGCCGATTTAGATGGCGTTGTATATTCAGCGCATGCCGCCAAGCACCACTATAACTTCCAACTTGGTACCTTTTGTAACCTCGATAACAATAATAAAACCATTACCTTAAGCCCTCTATATGACGAGTTAGGGCATCAAATATTACCTAAACGAACCGTTCACTATGATCATTTAGTTATTGCCATTGGCAGTGTCAGTAACGACTTCAACACCCCGGGTATTAAAGAGCATTGCTTTTACCTTGATTCAAACCAACAAGCCGAGCGTTTTCAACACGCCTTACTAGATAACTTTACTCGCCTTCATCAAGACGACGACCCATTGCATTCATTAAACATTGCTATTGTTGGCGGTGGGGCAACTGGCGTTGAGCTCTCAGCTGAGCTGTATCATGTTTCTGATTTACTCAAAATATACGGTTTAACCAATATGTCGGCGAAACGTTTGCACATACATTTGATTGAAGCGGGCCCCAGAATTTTACCGGCGCTGTCTGAGCGGATAGCCAGCTCAGCCAAACGTGAATTATTAAGATTAGGGGTTACCGTACGAGAAAACACCCAAGTTAAACAAGCAACCGAGCATGGCTTTATCACTAATAATGACGAGCAAATAAATGCGGATATTATGGTGTGGGCAGCAGGAGTAAAAGCCCCTGACTTCATTAAAGAGCTAGACATATTTGAGCTGACACGTAGCAATCAAATAAAAGTGAATGATTACTTACAAAGTAGCCTTGACCCTCAAATCTATGTGCTTGGTGATTGCTGCGCGTTTACCCAAGACGATGGGACGCAAGTGCCGCCACGCGCACAATCGGCTCATCAAATGGCGCAATGCGTTGAAAAAAATCTAATTGCTACACTACGTGAGCAGCCCCTGAAAAAGTTTGAATATAATGACCATGGCTCACTGGTAAATTTATCGCGCTACAGCACGGTGGGCAGCTTAATGGGTAACCTAACCAGTAGTAGCTTTTTTATTGAAGGTAAAATTGCTCGCTTTATGTATATTTCACTATATAGAATGCATCAGCGCGCTATCCACGGCAGTGCCAAAACCTTTGCTTTGTGGATCAGCGAAAAGGTGCTGCGTGTTGTTCGCCCAAAAATGAAACTACACTAAATAACCTGAACTCCGGATAATAAACATAAATATCATTTTGATTAAATATGTTAGTAAATCTCTTAACTAGATTTCAGGTTAAATAGCTACATCAGCCGCGGTAATAAATAAGATTAAACAAATATTTATTACCGCCGTCTTTAATTTTTCACAATTCCCATATAAATTTACATAAACCACTCACGGAATTTAGTAATGACCTTTAAAACGCTTATTTTTAATTTTGATGGTACCGGCAGTGAACCCCGCGACGCAGACCAGTTTAGTACAGAGCATTTTAAAGAAGACGCCAGTATTTCTAATATTCTAAAACTACACTTATTGCTCGGCGGTAAACTTGATGATTCACCCACTACCCCATTTTCACAGCAACTAAGCTTTTATTACCAAGGCATAGGCACCAAAGGAAGTCGTTTAAAACGAATTTTAAATCAAACACTTGCCCCACGTTCTGAAGATGTGGCCAGCATTTTGACTCAGGCTATCACAGATTTTAAGCAGCATTATCAAAGTGGCGATACTGTTCTACTTACCGGTTTTAGCAGAGGCGCTGCATTAGCAAGGCGTTTTGCTAAATGGCTAGAGCCATTAATAAATGAGCAAGTATATTTGTGTGTTTTTGACACCGTGGCCTCAATTGGCCTGTCAAAGATAAATAAAGCGACCCGTGGCGCAGAGCATGTGGTTTTTGAAAACCATACTATTGCCAATAATGTAGCTGGGGCCCTGCATTGTGTTGCGCTTGATGAGAAACGACGGGCCTTTGAGCCCACATTAATGAATCAACAAGCAAACATTACCGAGCTGTGGTTTGCAGGAGCCCACTCCGATGTAGGAGGCGGCTACTATCGCGATGGGCTTGCCGATATTTGCCTGCGTTATGCGCTTGAGTGGCTCATTGCTCAGCCGCTATCGGTTTCGTTATTAACCAGTCATGACATAGACTATGAAAACCTTTTACCTGAGAGTAACTTGGTTGCCCAAGACGATGTGACTGTTATTCCCGATCCACTGGCGCTAAGTCATCAGCAAAATTACTTTTGGTTAAACCCATTTTTCAAGCTGGTTGATAGGCAGTGCTGTGTATTAATTAACGATGAAATTAGCCACAACGCTCCATTAATACATCACAGTGTTGCACAGCGAATTAATAAACTAACCAGCTATCGCCCTGAATCGTTAAAAAATATACATTATAAAATGATTTACAGCGATGACAGTACACTAAACTTTATGGGGCTAAGTGCTCATATAATGCTCGCCAATCAAAATATGAGCTTACTGAGTGTTAATCAAAGCAAAGATGTGATGGTGTACGCTAGTGAAGCATACAACGCTACCGGCTTAATGCTTGCCCAAGATGCAACGTATCGCTTTACTCCTTACCCGAACCAATTTTGGTATGACGATGGTGTAAAGTGCCCTCCTTCTGGCTGGCATCGCGATAATGTGCAACTCGGCGTTAAAGAAATCCCTATGGCATTACTTGAGCCATTTAGGCGTTTAGCCACGGCGCAGTGGTTTAGCTTAATTGGAACAATTGGCCAAAGCGATGACCATGCATTTGAAATTGCCGAAGGCGTTGAAATAACCATTAAAAAGTCAGGAGAATTTTGTCCATTTGCTAATGATTTAAGTCGTTTTTATGGGGCGAATGCTGGCAGAATAAAGCTCAAGGTAACACGCTTAAGCTGATAAAGTGCCCTAATAATCAGTGCACTTTATACTGCAAAGTGCACTGAGCTAGGGATAGCTGGTGGATGTTATTGCTTTTTCATTTTATGCCCTTTCACGGCATAAAATAATATAAATAAGTAACAAGGTAACAATACAGAGTAGCCAGTTTGTAGCGAGGTAAAGCCGCTCAGTAAGCCCCATAACACCGGACCAAATGCACCGCCCGCTATACCCATTACTAACAGTGCTGAGCCTGTGCTGGTTAGTTTACCTAAACCCGATAACGCAAGTGGGAAAACCGCCGGCCAAACAATGGCGTTTGCTAAGCCTAAAAAGGCAATTAGCAGTAAAGCATCTGGTAAATTAGCGCCTCCTAAAGGCACCAGTATGGCATTGGCAATAACAAAAGACTGCGCATCAATAAACAAAATGCAAAGGGTGATCACAATACCCAATACAGCCGATGCTGTTAAGGCCGCTTGTTGAGAGATAAATTTAGGGATAAGTAAAATACCTAAAATATAACCAAACACCATAAACATCATAGTGTATGAAGTCATTACCCCATAGTTTTCAATACCCAGCGATAGTGCAAAGGTACCTATGGTATCGCCAGCAATAACCTCTACCGCAACATACAAAAAGATAGCAATTGCACCTAACACCAAGTTTGGATGAGAGAGTGTTTCACGAATTTCACCTTTGTCGTTTATTGCTTCTACTTCATCATTGATAAGCTCAGGCAGCGGAGACTTTTTAACCGCAAAAGCTAATACACCAATAAATAAGGCCATGCCTAAGTAAGGTAAAATAAGACCATTTGCCATATCATCAACTTGCTCTTGGCTTAGATCTGTGCCCACGGTACCGGTAAAGTTACTTAAAATTAAGGCGGTAAAAACCATCGGTGAGATAACTCCCGCGCCTTTATTTAAAATCCCCATAATACTAATACGTACAGCAGCCGATTCTTCTGGCCCTAAACGTACTACATACGGATTAACCGCGGTTTGTAATAAGGTTTGCCCTGCGCCCATTACCAACTGCGCTAGTAAAAACAAAGGAAAAAACTGCGACATAGCAGCAGGGATAAACATTAAGCCTGCTAACATCATACAGCCCATCCCCAATGCCATACCGTTTTTGTAACCGACCTTTTTGATCAGTACTGCCGAGGGCAGCGCAGTAAATGTGACCGCAATATAAAAGGAAAATAAAATTAACGACCCTTGAAATGGGGTTAACTGTAAAATTTGACTTAAGTAAGGCATTAACGAGCCATTAAGCCAAGTAGCAAAGCCCAGTATAAAAAATAATACCGCAACAATGGCCATTGGGACCACGCTACTATTTTTGGACGTATCCATAACATTGGTTGTCATGTTATTTTCCTTTATTTATATTTATTATGTTGTTAACAAACCCGAGCGCCGCCAATCCACGTGCTAATGACTTGTTGTTGTGTGTTTAATTGTACAAAATCTGCTGGACTACCCGGTATTAATCGCCCGTGTGTGGCAGGCAACTTTAAATACTGAGCAGGATATAAACTCGCCATTTTAAGCGCTTGCGCTAATGGCTGTTTTAAATGAAACACGGTGTTTCTAACTGCGGTTGCCATATCAAGCGCAGAACCCGCCAACTCGCCTGTTGTAGAGGTGAGTTTACCATTCTCTAAGCTGACAGTTCGGTCAAAAAAAGCAAACTGAGTATCATCTGTTCCCACTGGTGGCATCGCATCAGTAACTAAAAACACGTGCCCTATGGGTTTTGCTTTTAATGCCAGTTGGCATGCTGCGTAATCAACATGATGGCCATCAACAATTAAGCCACAATAAGTATCATCATTTAATAATGCACAGCCAACCACTCCCGGCTCACGCCCTTGTAGTGGTGACATAGCATTATACAAATGCGTAAATCCGGTTGCCCCAGCATCAACGCCCTGTTGAGCCTGTTCAAAGCTTGCATTGGTATGACCTAAACAAACCTGAATCCCTAAATCGCGCATTTTGGTAATATCGCTTGGTATTACATTTTCAGGCGCTAAGGTGACTACGACTTTACCTAAATCTTGACGAGATAACACCTGCCACTCTTGTTCAGAAATAGGACGAATAAAATCAGCGCTGTGAGCCCCTTTTTTTGCCACTGACAAATGCGGCCCTTCAAAGTGAATGCCAATAATACCTGGCGTTTGTTGGGCTATCGCCTTAGCAATTACATCGGCTGCTTGGCGCATTACTTCTACGGTGTCAGTAATTAACGTTGGCAGCATAGCAGTTGTACCGTATTTGGCATGTGCTAGCAGTATTTTTTTAACCCCAGCAACACTGCTAGTACGGTTAAACAACTCACCGCCACCGCCATTAACTTGTAGGTCAATAAAGCCAGGTGCAACTAAACCCGTTAGGTGCTCGTCTGCCTGCTGTACGTTATCATCTATTGCCGTAATAATACCCGCATCAACGCTTAGCACTTTGTCGTTAACAAAGTGCTCGCCATCAAAAAACTGGGCTACATGTATTCGTTTAACTGACATTTATAATGTCCTTGTTACTTTTTTAAGCCCCTTTGGCTCATCAGGATTAAAACCACGGCTTAATGCCACTTTTGCCACATCAAGGTAAAAACGCTGTAATACTAAAAATGGCGCTAATCGCGGGTGTACTTTAATACCTTGTTGGTTAAGACTAATCACTTGTGCACCGCGTTTTTTGACCTCAGCAATTTGCTGCTGATGTGACTCTTTGGTTTCATCTTCAACCAAACAATCTAAAATCACTAACCCTTGCTCAACTAAAGTCACCGGACCATGTAAAAACTCCGCACTACTAAATGACTCAGCATGAATAGCACAGACCTCTTTAAGCTTAAGTGCCATTTCTTTTGAGATAGAAAATCCTAAACCACGTGCCAATACCACCATATTCTTAATATTTGCAAACTCAGTAGGTTGTAACTGAGTTGGCGAATCTATAATGGCATTAAGCGCGCTAGGTAACTCGTCAAGCCCTTGTAATAATGACTCATTTTGAGTCCAATTAGCAACAATATGTACTAGGGCTGATAACGTTGCCAAATAGCTTTTTGTTGCCGCCACCGAAATTTCATCGCCGGCTTTAAGAGGAACAAAATCATCGACTATGTCTTGTAGAGGTGACGCTTCATCGTTAACCAGCGCAATACAATAAGCGCCTGCCTCTTTCGCCATTTTTGCCTGGGCAAGAATGTCTGGGCTGCGTCCTGATTGAGAAATTACAATCACAACAGCGCCTTCAAGCTTTAATGTTTTACCATATACACTCGCCACTGATGGCGCTGCAGAACTGACCGGTACACCCGCTTCAATTTCAATTAAATACTTACCAAAAACACCAGCATGATCTGATGAACCGCGACCAATCATCATAACCACCTTAGGGGCCATATCGCGAAGCTTATGACCAATTTTTTCCACTAAAGGTTGGTTGGCAATAATTTGCTTTTCAATAACATTTGGCGTTTGCGCCGCTTCTTTTTCCATTAGTGTGTTAAACATCATAACTCCTGGCTGCTGTAATTAACGTGCTGTTGTTTAGCGTAAAGTACAGACCCCATTTCTGGTGACGATAATGGGGCTGATAAAATAGCTTGTATGTCTGGGTCTAACCATGTTGTCATCACGGTTGATAAGCCACCAATAAACGAAAGCCTTGGTGGGTTTTTATCTAATAATTGTCGTGCAATGTCGCTTAAATAAGCGCCACCTTCTTTTAAAATGGCAATTGCTGTGGCATCGTTCGCCTGTGCTGATTGAAAAACACAACCTGCAAGTTGCGCAAAAAAGGCTGCAGGCTTATTGGCAATCACTTCAACAAGTTGCATTGCATCGCTGACTTCTAAATACTTCATTAACAAGTTAGTAAGCGCACCACTTGGGATTAATTTATCTAGGCTAAGCAGCACATACTGACAAGCAGTAAAGCCAATCCATGCACCACTGCCTTTGTCACCATGTGGAAAGCCATGACCACCAATCATAAACGATTGGCCATTAACGTATGAAAATCCACACGAACCAGTGCCAGCAATCATCACTGCGCCATCCTCGCCCTGATGAGCGCCCATACAAGCAATAAGTAAATCAGTAGTTAAGTGCATGGCTTTAAATGGGTGTTGCCATTGTGTCATTTGATTATGCAAACTTGGTAAGTTAACCCCTGCTAGGCCAACCCCTGCAATAAGCTCAGATAAAGGCATATCTTTAAGCCCTGCATCTTGTAATGCTAAACGCGCTGATTGCTCAATAGAATGAGTTGCTTGATTAAAACCATGTAACGGGTTACCTGGGCCTGCCACACCGGTGCCGACTATGTTATTACAGCTATTGACGATAATTGCTTTACATTTAGTGCCGCCGCCATCGATCCCCACAAAGAGTTGATTGTTTTTAATATTGTTGGTGATCATTTTTGCCTCTTAAGTTGTTCGACCGTTTTGCAAAACACTAAAATAAAGCCGGACTGTCATACTGTATGAATCTTATACTAGCATAAATGACAGCGTTGTCATTATTTTTATTTACAAATAAATAACTTCTTCAATCGTCAATAATTTAACGGAAAAACGCACCTTAACGGTGCGTTACTTTAAGCTTTCTGCTTACACGACTAGCTGATGGAGTCTTAGATCGAACCCATACATCTTGTGTTACTTTGACAGGTTGTGTGTAGGTTTGCCATTGCTCATCACCTTGTTTGTATTCAATCACTAAACCAGGGTAAGCAATATTGGCGTACAACATGCTATTCTCAATTTTAGCACCTGCATTTGCAAGACGATAATGCACATCAGCACGTTCTAGCTTGGCAAATTCTTTTAGCCCTATGGTAGCAGCAAAAGTTTGCCATTGCTGATCGCGCTGCTGCTTTAATTCAGAGCTAAAGCGATTTGTTTGTTGGCTGTAAACAAAGCCATTGTGATCATACGGTACCGCCCAATCAGCTTTATGCCAAGCGCGCTGTGCCAGCGATAATAATCGTGGGAATAGCTTATATTCAGCCATATTATTGGTACGCGTATTTTCGCTCCATAATTGACCCTGAATACCCACAAAACGTTTATCTTTAGCTAAAGGCGCGGATACGACCTTGCCTTGCTCATCATGCTGTAATGTGTCATCAGCTACATAAGGCTTATCTTCTCTATCAAGCCAAAACTCAGCATGAATAGGCAAATTATCTGGCATAAACTGAAATATTTTCTCAGTATTTATGTGCCTTGAAGCCCAGTAATAACCATGCTCTTGTGGGTCTGCCTCATACGGAAAGTCAAAATACAGCACATCTGGCGACGAAAGCACTGCTTGCCAATTTCTATTGGCAAATTCATGTGCACGCTGATGGCCATTCCACATTAATAAATCCCAAATATTACCTTGCACAACCTCTGGCATATTCTCTGGGTTAGTATGCGATAAGCCATCGCTCCATGCTGCGGTTTCAATATTCATATCAGCCAACATATTAGCGATACGTTCAATAAAATAACTGCCCAGCTGACCTGCTTCGGTAATTTCTAACTTATTTTGTTTAATAAAATCAGCACAAGCAGGTGAATCGACCCATGCCCCGGCGGTTTCATCGGCACCTATGTGATAACGAGTTAGCGGATGCTGTGCCTCACTATGAATACTTTTTACTTGTTCCATTACTTCACGGATAAACGCATAGGATGAGTCTAAACACACATTAATGGTATTGTCGTTGTAGTGCTGTACCGACGAATAGAGCGTTGTATCAAGCGGGTCATAAAGTAAAAACTGTTCGGCTTTTTGTTTATCGCCTTGTTGTATATATTTATTATAACGCGCTTGCATGGATTTAATCGCAGCGCGAGAATGTCCTGGCATATCAAGCGATGGGATCACCTGAATGTGACGCGCACTCGCCGCTTTAAGTATTTCTTGGTAATCAGCTACCGAATAATAGCCGTTTGCTGCACTTGAAGTATCAAGCCCTGCGCCTAGCTGTGGCATTAAACATTGCTGCTCGCTTTGATCAAAACAACGCTTTGCACCTATATCTGTAAGCTCAGGCAGTGATGGAATTTCTAAACGCCAGCCTTCATCATCACCTAAGTGTAAATGTAGCTTGTTAAGTTTATAAGCAGCCATCTGATCAAGTAACTTTAAAATAAAGCCTTTATCACGAAAGTTTCGCGCTACATCAACCAATACCCCTCTAAACTGATAATGCGGTGCATCAATAACTTCTCCCACAGGTAACATATTACTGTTAACCTGATATAAGCTCGCTAAACTTTGCAGAGCATAAAAAACACCCGTTTCGTCAACTGCATCGATTACAACCTCATCGGCTTTAATTGCTAATTTATAACTACCATTAAGCTGATCTTTTTTAACAGTGGAATTGAGTGTGACCTTAATTGCCGCTGCATCATCGTTTAAATTAATACCTAGTAGTTCCAGCCGCTCGATTGCAGCTAATACACTTGATTTATTAACTTCTGCATAATTAATATTAAGCCCTTGGCTAATATCAAGCGTTTGAGTTTGACTAAACTCGCTAACGCGTGGGGTGGGTATAATTTGCTGAGCAATGACATTACTCACTTGATTTTGCGAGGTTAAATAAGCTGAAAAGTCATACTTTTCATTACGCTCAAACAAGCGCTCAGCAGTAAGCCTCTGTGTTTTGTCGCCCGCAGTACGTTTAAACTGACGAGTGTAATCGGTATAAGGTTCTACATGAGGTAATAGCTCTAAGCCCGTCTCTGGGTCAATTTTAGGCTTTGTACTTTCAATCACTTTAGCGGTGTCATTGTTATTCACCACGATATAGTTAGGAATAGCGTCGCTTTGCGATAATGACCAAAAATGCGCATAAAAAGTAATCGTTTTAGTCTCACCGGCTTTAAAGCCAGTAAACCCATCTTTAAGCTCAATGACATGAATATCACCATTAACGTGTTTAATAGTAAATTCATCGCTAATCGACTTTTGTATTGGCGTAATTTGACTAAAGTAAATTTTCCATTGGTCAACGTTAATCGCCGAGTTGGCAGTTAAATGTAAATTCGCTTTAAAACAGTGACCGTTTTCAATATCTGGATCGCACTGTGCTGATGGGCGGTTATCAACTTGCTGATATTTTATTTGTAATGTTTTAGCAAGTAACTCCACCGCACTATCGTTTGCAGGGCTTAGCTGAACCGATGCCGTATTTTGTCCTTCAACATTGCCCTGACATGCACTTAAACCTAGTGCTAAGCAGCATGCTGTCAGTAATGATTTAATCTTCATTCGCTACTCTCCCTTTATTATTAACTTAGTCACTCAAGCATCTCTTTCAAATGCTAAAAATTAAATCGATTTTTGAATGCATTTATTCTTAGTGCGGTTAGTTTATAATGTACCATCAGCTAAAAAATATTTTATGCTTTAAATTAATCACTATTCATATCTAGTAATTGCTACCTTAGCCAAACAATCCACTACGTAGGTTCTAAATAATAATTAACATTGCGCTTTAATTTATGACAACGCTGTCATTAAGCTGTTAATGTATCCTTTTTTTTCTTTTATAGCTACACAGAAGGGCAAAAAAGATACAAAAAATTTACAAGTGTGAGCTTAATATTCTTTTAAACCATTGTATTTAAATTAAATTTAAATATTACTAAATTATTACCTAAAACTTTATCTACCATTCTCACAAGAAAGGCGTATAAATTAACTGTTAATATTCAATGATGTCTTTATAATTTAGTCGTCAAATAATAAAAATCGAGTACTGTTAACTACTCTTGCTGTAGTCGTTAGCCGATAAAGATAAATTAGTACCTAAAATGATATATAAAGGTCTATTAAGCCTATGAGAACAACAATAAACGACGTGGCAAAAGATGCCGGGGTATCAATAAAAACGGTATCAAGAGTAATAAATAACGAAACCTCGGTCCGTGACAATACCCGGGAAAGAGTTATGGCATCAGTCGAAAAGTTGAACTTCCAGCCAAACTTAGCAGCAAGAAGTCTTGCAGGAACAAAAGCTTACAGCATAGCTTACATATACGACAATCCTAATGCGTACTACATTATCGACATGCAAAATGGTATTTTAGATGCGTGCAAAAAGCAGGGGTTTGAACTACTTATTCACCCATGTGATGCCAAAGAAGCGCATATTTTTGATGAAATTACTAATATGATCAAACGCACTCGTATCGCGGGAATCTTACTCACCCCACCCTTTTCTGAAATGCCTGAGTTTGTTGAAAAGCTAACTCAACTAGACCTAAAAGTTGTGCGTATTTTATCAGGGCACGACGCGCCTGACTCATTAACACCCTGTATTATGATTGACGATAATCTCGCCTCAAAGTCAATTACTGAGCATCTAATTAATAACGGCCACACGCGCATTGGCTTTTTAGCCGGTGGCAGCGAGCATAACTCGACCAAAGAGCGCTTGGAAGGTTACAAAGCAGCGCTAACCCAATACGACATTACTATAGATCCAAGTTTAATTATTGATGGCGAATATTCATTTGAGTCGGGGGTTGAGGGCGCTAAAACACTCATTAGCCAAACAAATAGGCCAACCGCTATTGTCTCATGTAATGATGAAATAGCCGCCGGTGCGTTATTTGCAGCCAGATTAATGAACATTGATATACCCAGCGAGCTTTCTATAACAGGGTTTGAGGATAGCCCATTCTCTCGTCAAACATGGCCAAAACTCACCACGGCTCATCAGCCTAATAATAAAATTGCCGAAGATGCGGCTAGCTTGTTAATAGCACAAATTCGTAATGGCAATGACCGCGATATTATAAAACTATACACTCCTGAGCTCGTCGTAAGAGACTCTACCGCACGCCCTCTTTAGCTTAGGTTAACCATATAATTCACTTCTGCGCTGTAACAAAGGGTCAGCGCAGTGTTGTATTAAAAACGGCCTACTTTTTGAATATACCTTCTGTATTACTGAATTTATTTACAATAAAAAGGCGCGGTAAGTTAAAACTTACCGCGCCAGCGCAAACTCTTCGAATATTAAAGCCACATGAGTTATTTTAGTAAATGAAAATTACCCCTCACTTATCGCTGTATTTAAACCGGCCTCAGCATCAGCGAGCATAGCAAACTCCTCATCTGCACTTTTGGCCACTAAATGTTTAGAGCTAAAGCCAAAGTAATACGCCGCACCGACTATAAACAGCACCATAGTGTATAAAAAAGCACGGGGGTCAAAGGCGTACACACCGGTCAAAGCAATCAAGGATAAACACAATGCTATGCTTGAAGTGACAATGCCGCCAGGCGTTTTATAAGGTCGATGTAAGTCGGGTTGTTTTAAGCGCAACATTATATGACTGAACGCCATTAACGCATACGATACTGTTGCACCAACCACCGCCATAGCTAACATTAAATCGCCCTCACCACTTAGTGAAGCTAAAAAACCAAATACAGCAGGTACAATAAGCGCTCGTGCTGGCACTTTACGCGCTGTAGTAATTGATAACGAACGCGGTAAATATCCCGCACGCGATAACGCAAACACCAACCGACTATAGCCATAAATAATAGAGAAAAATGAAGCCACTAGCCCTGCTAATCCCAGTATATTAACCACGGTTGCTAAATCGCTATTGCCTGTCGCATTTAACGCATCTACCAGCGGAACTGCACTTGCGCCCATTGCTGTTGCACCTGCTGCGCCGGGTACTAACACAACCACTAACAACGCAGTAAACAATAAAAATACCATAGCGCCAATAATACCTTTAGGTACATCTTTAGCCGGATCTTTTGCTTCTTCAGCCGCCAGTGGCACGCCTTCAACCGCTAAAAACAACCACATAGCAAAAGGTAATGCAGCCCACACCCCATACCAACCCAAAGGTAAAAATTCATTCGCACCTGCGGCATCAGTTACTGCAACATCAAATAAATTGGTAGCATCAAAATTTGTAATTAAAACCACTGCCGTTGCAACAATAGCCAGTACCGCTAAACCGCTTATGACCATCATTACTTTTAGCGCTTCACCTACACCCGCTAAATGAATACCTACAAACACCAAATAAAATAGTGCATAAACCCATGGGCCATTGAACCCCGTTAACGCCTCCACTGCAGAGCCAATAAATATCACAATGGCGGCCGGTGCTAACGCATATTCAATTAATACCGCAAGACCGGTTAAATAACCACCCGTTGGCCCCATTGCTTGACGAGCAAAACTATAACCCCCTCCAGCAGCAGGAATAGCAGCCGACATTTCAGCCAGCGATAACACCAAAGTTAAATACATAATCGCCATTAACACTGCAGCTATCGCGAAGCCGCCCCAGCCAGCTTCTGCAATACCAAAGTTCCACCCAGCAAAGTCACCTGAAATAACATACGATACCCCTAACCCTGCCAGCAATAACCAACCTGCAGTGCCACCTTTGAGCTGCCTTTTTGCTAAGTATTCTGAATTATTAGTAGACATAACATCCTCTTTATCGATTTTTTATTTTTAGTTACCGTTATTCCGCATTTAAAAAATGACGGCTCGATTGTTGATGCTCAATCACATCATCCTGTGTCCGATCTTTTAAGTTCACTCCCGTTAGTTTTAATGTTTTAGCTTCATTTAATAAGTAGGCTGCCCGTTTTGCCGCATCGATATAGGACAAACCAGCAGGACGAATACTAGATATACAATTACGCAGCGAATCGTTAAGCCCTGTTTTAGGCTCCCAGGTTAAATAAAGTCCCAAGCTATCTGGTGAGCTAAGCCCAGGACGTTCACCAATGAGCACCATCACAATTTGGGCATTCAATAACTCACCAATATCATCACCAATGGCTACTCGCCCTTGTTCAACTAAGGTGATTGGAGCAAAAGTAAGTGGCTTATTAACGCTCAACTGTGAAAGTAATTCAGTTATAAAAGGAGCTGCATTTTTTTGAACCGCCAACGATGACAAACCATCTGCGACTACAATTGCTAAGTCGTATTTTTCTTGGGTGCTTTGCTGTTGCTCAGCAACAAAATCAAGTAATAATTGACGACTATTCTCATTTAGCTTTCGACCCAAATCTGGTCGTTGTAAATAAGTAACTCTATCAACCGCTTGGCTATGTAAATGCAATACACGCGCATTAGCTGCATTAACAGTCGCTAACTTTGCTTTCATTTCATTGATATCAAGTGGAAAATTGACTGCATCGCGCGCTTGCGCATGCGACAGTTGAAACGCCAGCATTTCAGAGGTTGGTAAACTAATACCCGCTCGACCAAGTCCTATGCGGGCATCAGTAAACTGGCGTAAGTCACGCCATGGGTTGTGTACCACATTGCCATTATTTTTATGATCAGTATTAGCAAGGTCATTTGATTTAAAATCTGCAGTCATGAACGACCTCCCGCCAGTGCATCTAACGGCTTAGCAAATGCAGCGGGAAGACTGTGCGATAAAGTAACATCGCTACTGTTTTTCATAATGTTCATGTTAGTAAGCCACTTTTCAAATTCTGGCGCGGGACGAGAGCCTAGAACTCGGCGCACGTATAACGCATCATGAAATGAGGTAGTTTGGTAATTGAGCATAATGTCATCGGAGCCCGGAATCCCCATCACAAACGAGCACCCAGCTACACCAAGCAGCGTAAGTAAATTATCCATATCATTTTGGTCAGCCTCGGCATGATTGGTGTAACACACGTCACATCCCATCGGAATACCCAGTAATTTGGCACAAAAATGATCCTCAAGCCCCGCGCGGGTAATTTCTTTGCCATCAAATAAATACTCCGGGCCTATAAATCCCACCACCGTATTAACTAATAGTGGATTAAATTTTCGTGCAACGGCATACGCGCGAGTTTCGCAGGTTTGCTGATCAAGCCCGTGATGAGCATTAGCCGAAAGTGAGCTGCCTTGCCCTGTTTCAAAATACATCACATTATTGCCTACCGTGCCACGCTTTAAACTCAGCGCGGCATCTTGTGCCTCAGCTAAAGTATTTAAACTAAAACCAAAACTCGAATTGGTGGCTTCTGTTCCACCAATAGACTGAAACACTAAATCAACTGGCGCCCCCGCTTCTATGCATTCAATCGTATTAGTGACATGGGTAAGCACACAGCTTTGGGTAGGAATTTCATATTTTTGAATCACCTCATCCATCAATGTCATCAATTTAATAGCCTGCGCCACGTTGTCGGTTGCGGGGTTTATACCTATCACCGCATCACCATTACCGTACAGCAACCCATCTAAAATACAGGCGGCAATGCCGTTAATATCATCTGTTGGGTGATTAGGTTGTAAACGCGTGGATAAATGCCCAGGTAAACCAATGGTGTTTCTAAATGCACTGGTTACATGGCATTTTTTAGCAATAAGGATAAGATCCTGATTACGCATTATTTTGCTAACAGCCGCAGCCATTTCCGGAGTGATCCCCTGTCTTACACTTGCAAGTACCGAGGGAGTTGCAAAGTCACTTAACAACCAATTACGAAAATCTCCCACGGTTAAATGAGCAATCGCCATAAATGCATTAGCATCGTGTTCGTCCATAATTAAGCGAGTTATTTCATCGTCTTCATAAGCAATCAGTGCCTCATTTAGAAATGCCTTCAACGGAATATCCGCTAAGGTCATTTGGGCAACCGCTCGCTCTTGCGCTGATTGTGCAATAACACCCGCTAACCTGTCACCTGAGCGATGAGGAGTGGCTTTTGCCATTACTTGCGCCAAATTTTTAAAATTATACACCTGCGTGCCCAGTGTATATCGGTACCTTTGCCCCATGATCTACTCCACATAACAACTAGTTCAAACCTTGGTACAGGTTTTGCTGACCTATAAGCTATAAATCAATTTTGTTTAGTTTCAAGAGAGCTTAATTCATACCAAGACACTATCGAATTTTGGCAAATCATCATTTTTAGCTTTATTTCATATAGTTAACTATAGTTACAGGTGGTAACTTAATCTTAATAAAAATAAAAAAAGCAAAGAGTAACGCCATTATGACGCAGCAAGATTTAGCTAGCGCACCACAAAAGAGCATGGTGCATACCCAAGATATAGATGAGCAGGCGCATAATCTAACGCAGTGGCAGCAAAAATATGATCAGCTCAGTGATGGGCGATTTTTTGGGTGTATAGAAAGCGTGGATTATTCTAATATTCATGCATTTGAAGAATACACAGAGCGTGCTCTTCACCAACAATGCGCAATAGCGCCACGATCTATTTGGCTTGGGATCCCAAAGCAGTCGCAGCAGAGCAAAATTAATGGCTTAAATGTGGCAAGTAATCAATTTATGTGTCGCACTAGTGAGAGTAACTTTGAGCTTATTACACCTGAGCAGTTTAATATTTATGGTTTAGTAATAGACACGCAATCGTTAGAGCATATGGCTCAGATACAAGGGATGCACTTAAAAAATATAACGTCTTCAGGTACTGAGCGACTGACAACATGCAACGCCATGCTAAAAAGTGCCCGGGGTATAATAAACAGTATGGTTAGCAACAACGCTTTTGGCCTAAATGCCGATTTACAGCAAGACATGCTTAATATGCTGGTATTACATTTACTAAACGAACAGCTCCCATGTCAACGCATCGCTCCCAGTTATAAACACCGCAAAGCGGTTGTTGATAAAGTAAAAGATTATATAAAAGCGCATCCACAAAACACGGTAACAATTACTCAATTATGCGAACTCACCTTTGTGAGCAGGCGTACCTTACAATATAGTTTTGAGAGTATTTTAGGGATAAACCCACTGCGGTTTTTACGTTTAACCCGATTAAATAATGTTAGAAGAGAGCTAAAATTAGCAAAGCAAGATAAACCCATTTCTGTGGTTGCTGCCAATTGGGGGTTTTGGCATGCAGGGCAATTTACCAAAGACTACACGCAATTATTTGGTGAGAACCCTTCGCAAACAGTGATAAACCATGCTTCTTATTTGGCAAATTCTAAATCGATAATACATGGATAACGAGGATACGGGTTTCGGGTGGCGAGCTACGAGCTGCGGGAGGCGCTGCGCTGAAAGAATAGATTTAAGGGCTGATATGACTAGATGCTAGACTGTTTGCACAAGCTCGCTACTCGTCACCCGTTGCCTTCTCATTTACTCCTCATTCACTTCTCTTTGTGCAAACATGTTTTAAGTGATTAATTCAAAAAGAGATCATGAGACGCTGCGCGGAAAGAGAAGGCTAAAGGTGCTAGGTTGTGTTCGCTGCTCGTGACTCGAAACCCGAAGCTCTTAGCTCGAAGTCAGCCTTATTTCGGTAAGTCAAAAGCCCTATTTGATCGGTGCTAATTAAGCCGCGATTAAATAGGACTCTTGTCCTGCATGTTTGTTGTTACGTTTAAACGAACCTTTACCTTTTTTAGCTTTAACCACTTGCGGTTTAAATACTTTAGAGGTTACCAGTGCCGCCAATGCGTTGTGCTTTATCACTCCTCGACCGGTGTCTACTGCGGATTTATTAACCGCTTTTGCTTTGCCTTTTTTAGCCATTTGTTTTTTCCTATTAGTAAAATGAGAGGGATACATATCCCACACTGATATTGATGGCGATTGTATGCTTAATTTTCAAGCATGCAACCATTTTTAATGCCTTTTTCAATATTTTTAAGCATAAAAAAAGCGCCGTTTAAAACGGCGCCTTTGCTGGTTAATTTAGGGTCTGTTGACCTTTCAAGGTTAAATTTGCAGCAGTCTGTT